>NZ_CP150667.1:1242000-1552500 GCF_038024065.1 Polaribacter sejongensis
AGAAAATTAGTCCGCATACGTTACGTCATTCTTTTGCTACACATTTATTAAAAAATGGAGCAGACTTAAGGGCGATTCAACAAATGTTAGGTCATGAAAGTATTACCACAACCGAAGTGTATGTGCATTTAGATAAAAGTTATTTAAAAGAAGTGGTAGAAACCTATCATCCTAGAAAATAAAGCCCATCCTAACCTTCCCAAAGAGAAGGAACTCATGCTCTTGAAACTACAATACTGAGTAACTTTATGTGATTTCTCTGCCGAAATTTCAGAATAAAAAAGACAAAACTGAGTAAAAACTATAATCGTGTCACTTCGACCTTTTAAGAGAAGTTTCACAAGAAACTAACACAAGTTTGAGCGACTTTACGGGATTTCTCCTTGCGTCGAAATGATAAATCAGTGTGCTATGCTTTGTATTATTTTTGATAAAGTTAAAAAAATGGTTCTAGATACAATTTCGAAAAAAATAAAAATTACTAAAAAAGAGAGTTTCGAAATAGATTCAAAAATAAAAAAGACTGTCTAAAAAGGTTTAAATCTTGTCATGCTAAACTTGTTTCAGCATCTTTACGTACTGAAATTCAAACACCACAAGAACCTGAAATAAATTCAGGTTGACAAAAAAAACAATTTAAAGACAGCCTTTTTTAGGTTGATAAAACACTTACTTTATAAAAGAAAAAGGTTTTCCAATTGAATCTGTTATTATTTCTAAATCTAAAAGTTTGGCTACAGAAGCAGCTACTTGATTTGTATACAACTGCTCTTCCGATACAATTTCTCCTTTTGCTTCAATTTCATTTCCAAAAGCAAGTACCCAAACCTGGTCAGTATCTTTTATTGAATTTCCGTGATGTTTCCAGGTTTCTAAAGGTTCTATACCTCTACCATGATCTGTCGTAATTATAAAAGTGGTTTTACCTTTGTAAAAAGAATTTTGCTGCGTAAAGTCCCAAAGTTTTTGGATGAAAGCATCTGTTCTTTGTGCCGATTTTAAATACGCATCGTATTCTCCATCATGTGCAAAATCATCGGTTTCTCCGTAAGAAATAAACACCAACTTAGGATGTTTCTTTTTAATCGTTTCTAAAGCATAATGATGTGTAAAAACATCTAAACGAACACCTCCCCAAGGACTCGGAGTTTCTGCTTGCAATTCATTTAAGAAAACTTCTTTATCTGACAAATCCGATCCTTTTGCATTTCTGAAACCTGCATTTACATACAAACCACTTCTTTCTTCGTTGATGATAGACGGGAAAACATCCCAACTACCAAAAGCAGCAACTTTACCTTTATAAGCGTCCGATTTTTCTGCTATTTCTAAAAATGTAGTATTCGGATTCGGAATTTTACGATTGCTATTAATTCTTGCATCGTCTGCTTTACCTGTTAAAATTTCATTATAACCAGGATACGAAAAATGCATTCCGTTGGTTAAATTCATTTTACTTCCTTCCCAACGGTTTCCGTGTATTTGTCCGGTTTTAGCAACTTCGCTCCAAATAAAAGGTAGTAATACTTCTCTTCTTTCGGTTGCAGACTCTCTCCAAAATTCTTTTTTCAAACTTTTAGGGTTTCCCACGTATTCTTTGTTTTCTACCAATAAAGAATCGGCTCCAGAAAATAACTCTTGCCAACGTAAACCGTCTAAAGTAATTACAAAAACTTTATTAGAATCGTCTTTCAATATTGTTTTAATTTCCTTTTTTTCTGATGAACACGCGGCTAACATCAACAAAAAAAAGACACTTGATAATTTTATTATTTTCATTATTTAATCGTTTTAAATGTTTTTATAGTAGACCAATCACTCCAATTTAAAAATTGATCTCTGTATCGAACACGCACATAATACGTTGTGTTACTATTTAGCTTTCTATCTAAAATCTCATCCGTTAAATCATCATCTTTTTGTCTATTTTCTCTGTAATACCAATTTTCATGTTGTTTCCAAGAATCATAAGTTGGCTTTACAAAATCTTCTGTGGTTGATACTTGCCAATTAACACCTGCATGAAAAGCATCCTTTTTATCACTTTTAAAAGAATTTGCTTTTAAAACTACTTTATAAATGGGTTGTGCATCTTTGCTAAAATCAACTAAAAGAGGGGTTTTTGGCTGAATTGTTTTCTTAAAAACCGTTATACTATCTCTTAACTCGTTTTTTCTAGATTTAATATTATTACCTCTACTGATCCTTTTTAAAGTAAAAGAAGGGTTTTCTTTATCTGGGTCTATCGTTGCCAATACAAAACCATATTCATCTTGAGTTACTGTAAATTCATCATAATCTCTCCCTTCAAATTCGCCCCAATTATCAATAGCGCCTCCGGCGGAAGCAACATTTACCCAAAGATGTTTGTGCTCTTTAGATTGCCCTCTAGAATATCCGTGCGTATGTCCGAAAAAATGTAAACTTGGCTTATTCGATTCTTCTGTAAAATCTTCTAGTAATTTTACTACTTTTCCTGAGAAATCTTCTTCTCCAGGAATCCATAATTCCGATTTATGCGGATGATGTAATTGCGCAAAAACAAAATCTATCGAATCATTTTTAGCTGTTTTAGCCAACAACTCCTTTAACCAAACCAATTGTTGTTTTATATCTCGATATCCATCGTTAGAATCTAAACCGATAATTCTGGTATTTGCATAATCTTTAAACCACCAATGTTCTGCATATTCTGGACTCCCGTTTTTTGGCAAACTAAAATATTTAAAGAAATAATCTGAATTCTTTTCATGGTTCCCAGGAACTGGATACACAGGCACTTGAGAAAACAATTTTTCTGATTGCTTAAAAAAATGCGCTTCCCATTGATTGAAAGTTGTACCAGTAACCACCAAATCTCCAGGAATAACCACCATTGCAAGATTGTCTGAAATGTCGCCTTCAAAATTCTTTTTAAAATATGGTAAAACGCCTTCTTCTACTATTTCTTGAAATTTTGTTGGATGCTGCCAATCGTTTTGCATATCACTCATAGCAACTAAGTTTATCTTTTTAGATCCGCCAGCAAAAGGAGGTGTTTTAAATTGATACACTTCAGAAATTGCTTTTCCTGTTTGTACTTTGTAAAAATAGGTTGTAAATCTAGTTAAACCCGTAACAGCAACTTCATGTACTCTTTTTTCTGAAAAATTAATATCGAAAGAAGTTCCGGTAGCTTTATTCTTTAATTTGTTCTTTTTGGTTCCCCAATACACTACCGCTTCTTCACCAAAATCTGTTTGCCACATAATTTTGATTGAGGTTGGTTCCGCATCTTGCAAATAAGGTTTTATTTCTATTTTTTGCGCCAATAAAAACTGCGAGCAAAACAGTATTGAAAATGTAATGAATATCTTTTTTTTCATTTTTCTTTAAATTAAAAATAAGAAGTTATCTAAAAAGGATTAATTCGTGTCATACTGAACTTGTTTCAGTATCTCAAATCACAGAATTTCAATGTTTATAAGAATCTGAAATAAATTCAGATTGACAAAAAAACTCCCTTTTTAGAAAACTCCTTATAAATTATCTTTTTATTTTTCTATTGTAACCACCAAGTCAATTCTCTAATTCCATCATTAGAACCACTAAATTGTCTGTCAATTGCTTCCGTAACATTGGTTGCATTGTTATTGTATTCATCTAAAGGATAAATCCATCTTGTTGGAGGCGTATCTGAACCTAAATATGGAAACTCTGGATACCCTGTTCTTAAATGATCAAAATACATATTCCAACCACCTTGTAAAAAAGAAGTCAAATATTTCTGAGTTAAAATTAATTCCAATTTTTCTGCATCTGTGGTAGCATTTAAAAAATTCACTTTTGTTCCTGCAATATAATTTACAGCTTCAGTTGGTGTATAATACGCTTCATACCCTTTTGCATAGGTATTATAAAATTGGAAATTTGCTTTAATTGCGTTTTCATAAAAAGCTTGTGCATTACCAGAAGGAATCCATCCTTTTACTGCTGCTTCTGCTAAAATAAACTGAACTTCAGAAAAACTTAACACATTATGTGCTTCTGTGGTTGGATCTGCTGTATATCTGTCATTTACTTTAGATATATCTCCAGCTGCTGCCACTAAATTTACATCGTTATAAGCCGCGATAGGACTTCCTCCTGCGTAGGCAGTAAAATTATCAATTCCTAAACCTGCTTCTTTTGCATTTTTAGTCTGACCTGCAATAGCGAATAATCGTTTATCACCTCTCTCTACCAACATATCTATAAAAGTAGATGCCATGTATAAACCAGAACCATACCCACTAGAATTGAATTCTGTATATCTAGAATCTACCACATCTACAAACTCTAAGCGCGCACTTTCTTCTGCAGTTGCTATTATAGATTCGGAATTGTAAATAGAAGCAAATTCATTTTTAATATTTAAAGAAGAACTTCCTTCCTTTTTAGAAAGTGTCAATAAAACTTTTAAACGAAAAGAATTTACTAACTTTTTCCACTTGCTAACATCTCCATTAAAAATAGGATCTCCGGTAATAATACTTGTTCCGTCTAACAACGTATTCGCCATTTCTAACTCACTTAAAACTCCTGCAAAAACCTCTTCTTGTGTACTGTATTTTGGTTGATATAAATCTTCCGTTTCTCCTTTTAAAGCGTCTGCATAAGGAACATCTCCAAAAGTTAACGCCAAATCATAAAAATAATACGCTCTAAAAAAGTAGCCAATTCCTTTGTAAGAATCATCTGCTATTCTACCTGCTTCTTCCATCATTTTTGTAACCTGTCTTAAGCTATTGTAAGCATCAAAACTTGCTCTGTCCCATTTGTAAAACTGAGAAGTACTTTCTCCGTCTGTTTGCACAATCATTCTAGAAGCATACATTGCGCCTGTTCCTTTTACCTGAAAAGCAGAAGTTGTAATATTAGTTAACAATAAATCTGGATGTGTTACGCTTACTTTATTTGGATTGTCGTTGATGTCTATATCTTCACAAGAAGAGACCACAACCGCCATCATTAAAAATAATATTATTTTAAAATTTTTCATTTTTATTAAAATTTAAAAGTTAAACCTAAACCTAAGTATCTTGTAGAAGGATCTTGTAAATTATCATCATTTCCGTAATCAGGGTCAATGATATCTGCTTTTTTTAAGATGAATAAGTTGTAACCGTTTATACTTGCATTAATTTGTTTGATTCCTTTAACTTTTAAAACATTTGTTAAATCGTAACTTAAAGCTACCGTTCTTAATTTAAGGAAAGATCTGTCGAATACATTTGCAAAAGTTTCACTTTCTTCTTCCGTAACTTGTGCTCTATATGGGTAGTTTTGAGACCAAGCTTGCCAGCTTACTGGTGATGAATGTGTTGCATACGTTCTTGTATCTGAAGTTACTGTTCCGTTTAAATCTCTTTGCACAGAACCACTAGTTACATTTACACCAGTTGGCACATATACGGTTCCAATTCCGTTTGCATATTCTGCATCTCTAAATTCTGTAGAATTTGGATGTTTACCACCCCACCACATTTTTTCTACCGTTAAAGATCTCATTAAACCTCCCCAAACGCCATCAATACCAACTTTTAATGAAAAGCCTTTGTACTTGAATGTATTTTCTAAACCAAATCTAAAATCAGGGTTCTTATTTCCTATATTTTGTTCATATGGATTTTTGGTTGGCATCCCAGTATTGGCATCTAAAATTAATTCTCCATCTGCAGATTTTTCCCAAACGGTTGCATAATATGCATCAGTTCTATCATTTAATCGTAAGCTATTGTATTGCTCAGCTCCTTCATCTAATCTTGTTAAACGTTGTACTTTTTTAGACCAGTTTGCTAAAACATCCCATCTAAAATCCGCATTCTTAATTGGTGTTGCTCTCACAGAAACCTCAAAACCATTGGTAGTAAATTGGTGTGCATTTTCTTTTCTTGATGAAAAACCAGATCCTAAAGAAATTGGTAAATCGATAATTGAATTTTCATCTATAGCGTTATAATATGCAAAGTCTAATCCAATTCTATTCTTTAAAAAACCTGCACTTAAACCTAATTCTACATTGGTAGTTAAAGAACCTTCTATATCTGGATTTACCAAACTACCTGAATACGATAATTCTGGACTTCCATCAAAAGTACCTGCATTGTCATAATAAGAATTTATTTGATACGCACTTAAAGATCTTTTTACTTGCGCCCAAGAACCAAAAGCTTTTAAATAGTTGATAGATTCTGGTAATTCAATCCATTCTGAAACAATGGTACTTAATGAAACTGAAGGGTAAAATAAAGAGTTATTATCCGTTGGCAATGTAGAATGCTTATCTGTTCTACCAGTAAATGTTAAGAATAACTTATTATCAAAATCCAATTCTAACATTCCGTATAAACTGTTTACAGATCTTTCAGAAAAATCTGTACTCGCAATCACGTTTCCTTTTGTATTATTTAAACTATACAATTCAGGAACAATAATACCATCTGTAGCATTGTATTCTTGTTGGTATTTATGATATTCTGATGAAGCTCCTGCGTTAACACCTAAAGAAAATTTATCTGTAATTTCTTTATTATAGGTAGCTAATACATTATAATCTACATCCACAGAATTGGTATTCCATGTTTTGTAATCTCCATCTCTTGGGTCTCCGTAATTCAAATAAGACTTCGGACTTTCTCTGTTTTCAAACCGATCTTTCATCACAGCAGACCCCATTGCCTGAACACTAAAATCATCAGAAATTTGATAATTTAATTTCAACTGTCCATTTAAAACATTAGAATCATATCGCTGATTTAATTCATTAGCAGCAAAATACACGTTGTTATACCAAGCATAATTAAAGTTTGCTTGTCTATATCCTTCCTGACCAGGAATATATCTGTGCTCATTCAATTCTTGACCATTTACATCATCTCCCATCCAAATTAAGATAGTGTACATATGATTTTTTGGTCCGTAACCATGTCTAGGATAATTCGGCGAGAATACTTTGTTATACGCCAACTTGCTATCCAACGTTAACTTCTCTGATAATTTTGTTGTTGAATTAAAAGTTAATCCACCTGTTTTTAAATTGGTATTTGGCACTCTACCTGTATGCGATTTGTAGTTACCAGATAATCTATAAGAACCATTTTTAGAAGAATTTACTACAGAAAAAGAAGTAGTATTGATAACTCCTGTTCTTAGAAAGTCTTTTAAATTATTATGATATTCCCAATCAATAGGCACTCTAGAATAACGAGACTTATCATCATATTTTGTTCCGCTTACATCTCCCCACCAAGGAGTAACATCACCAGAAATATTGTCTTTAATAGGACTATTCCATTGTGCTATTTTTACTCCAGGCTCAAATTTTGGTCCCCAAATCATATCTCCATCAGAAATACCACCATCTTGTCCGTCCCAAAATTCATATTGTCCGTTAGAACCATTTCCGTATTCTGTTTGTGTTTCTGGAAAAACCGTAAAACCAGCACTTACCATGGTATTATGAGAAACTGTAATTTCTAATCCGTCAGATTTCTGACCTTTAGAAGTTGTAATTTGTATCGCTCCATTTCCTCCTCTATATCCGTATAAAGCAGAAGCAGAAGTTCCTTTTAAAACCGTAATATCAACAATATCATCCGGAGAAATATCATAAAAATCTGTACTTACAGGAATTCCGTCTACTACAATTAAAGGTGATTTCCCTCTTAACGTAAATGAAGGTGATTGAAATAACCCTGTTGGATTACTAACCGTTAAACCTGCAACTTTACCAGTAATTAAACCTGCAGCATTTGGCGCAACAACTTCTTTAATAGTAGAAGCATCTACTCGTTGAGTTGCGTAACCGACTTTTTTCTGTTCTCTTTTAATACCTAAAGCCGTTACAATAACTTCGCTTAGTGCATTAACTTCTGGTAACATTGTAATAGTAATATTGTTTCTATTTCCAATAACAATATCTTGACTTTGGTACCCTAGAAATTCAACTCTTATAATACTTGTTGCATCTTTAAACTCTATTTTAAAATTCCCATCAAAGTCGGATGTAGTCCATTTATTACCATTAACTATATGAACACTTGCTTCTGGTAACAAAGCACCTGTTTCATCTATTATTTTCCCTGTTAAGACTTGCTGAGAAAAAGCAGCTGTCCCAAGAAAAAGTGACATTAAAATTAAAAATTTACTTAAAAATTTGTGTTTCATTTTGTAGTTAGTTTAGTTTAATACTCTAGCTACAAAGCAAAAAATATTAAGTTAAATCAACCTAAAATGAACGTTAGTATATTGCAACCAAAACAAAAAAACAGGATAAGATTATGTTACCTAGAGTTGGTTTATTGAGCTTATATTAACATTAATTTAAGAAACATCGAGATAAAAAAAACCTTAAGAATACACTAAAGGCTAATTAATTTTTAATTTATCAGATTCTACAACACCTTTGTTATAAAGCATTTAAAACCCTAGTTTAAGAAAATATTCACTTATTTTCATTGGGTTTTTATCTTAGTAAATACTACAAATATTTACCCTATAAAAAAGCTTTCGCTAATCTTACAACAAAGAAGGCAAATACCTAGAACCACAATATTAAAAAACTGTATAAATGAAAAATCCCCACCATAAACATGGTAGGGATTTTTAAAAATATTTTGAGAACACAACAGTGTCTCTTCCTTTCAGGAAGAATAGGATGGGCTTCTTTTACTTAGCCACATTCACCGCTCTTGTTTCTCTAATAACAGTTACTTTTACTTGACCTGGGTATGTCATATCATTTTGTATTTTCTGAGAAATACTAAAAGATAATTCAGCAGCTTTAGTATCATTTACTTTACCACTTTCTACCATTACACGTAATTCACGTCCTGCTTGAATAGCATATGCTTTTTGAACACCTGGAAAACCAAATGCAATATTTTCTAAATCTTTTAAACGCTGAATGTAAGAATCTAAAACCTGACGTCTTGCTCCTGGTCTTGCTCCTGAAATAGCATCACAAACTTGTACGATTGGCGCTATTAACGTTTTCATTTCAATTTCATCGTGGTGAGCACCAATTGCATTACAAACATCTGGTTTTTCTCCATACTTTTCAGCCCATTCCATACCTAACAATGCGTGTGGAAGTTCGCTTTCTGTATCTGGCACTTTACCAATATCATGTAATAAACCTGCACGTTTTGCAACTTTTGCATTTAAGCCCATTTCCGAAGCCATAATACCACAAAGATTTGCTACTTCACGCGAGTGTTGTAATAAATTCTGACCATAAGAAGAACGATATTTCATTCTACCTACTGTTTTAATCAATTCTGGATGCAATCCGTGAATACCTAATTCTATTACAGTTCTTTTACCAACTTCAATAATTTCTTGGGTAATTTGATTCTCCGTCTTTTTAACAACCTCTTCAATTCTTGCAGGGTGAATTCTACCATCGGTTACCAACTTGTGCATAGACAATCTTGCAATCTCTCTACGAACAGGATCAAAACAAGAAAGAATAATTGCTTCCGGAGTATCATCAACAATAATTTCTACACCTGTAGCAGCTTCTAAAGCTCTAATATTACGTCCTTCTCTACCAATAATTCTACCTTTAACATCATCAGACTCTAAGTTAAATACAGACACACAGTTTTCTACTGCTTGCTCTACACCTACCCTTTGTATGGTTCCTAAAACTACTTTTCTAGCTTCTTGTTCTGCAGTTAATTTCGCCTCTTCAATAGAAGTTTGTACAAAAGCCATTGCTTCTGTTTTTGCTTCATCTTTTAAAGAAGTAATCAATTCCTTTTTAGCATCTTCTGCCGATAAACCAGAAATTTGCTCTAGCATATCTACATGACGCTTGTGCATTTTTTCTAATTCTGATTCTTTATTTTCTAAAAAGTCTAATTTTTTATTAAACTCTCCTTCTTTGTGTTCTAAAGATTTATTTAATCTTTTATTTTTATCTACTTCAGAGGCTACTTGAGATTCTCTATCTCTAATACGTTTCTCTACATCAGAAATCTTTTTCTCTCTAGTAAGAATTACTTTTTCATGCTCAGCCTTTAATTCAATAAACTTTTCCTTTGCCTGTAGTATCTTTTCTTTTTTTACAGAATCGGCATCTATCTTAGCTTCTTTTAAGATTGTTGCGGCCTCTTTTCTAGTGCCACTAAGTATTTTTTTTCCTTTTGCTTTTTCCATCGCTTTAGCGATCAAAAATCCACCTGCAATTCCTATCAAAACTCCCACAATAATGGGAAGTATCATTCCATCCATAATTTAAATTTAATATATAAAAAAAGCCTACATTAGTGAGGTTTTTTAAACTCCAAATATGGTTACTTATAGGACTAACTAACTGTTCAAGGATCCATTCTAGATGGCTTGCTTTAGTAGTTAAGACTCATCCTTCATAATTGAATCGTGTTGAGTTTAATAAACAATGTACTAACGTAGGCAGTGTGTTGTTAATGTATATTTTAAAGAACTTATTTTAAATGAGAATCAACCAAATTAGTCAACTCTTTTATTTTATCTACTACTTCTCTATCTGTAGAATCCTTTTCTAATGAAGTTATTTCTGCTTTAGAAGCAAACTGTAACGCACACATCGCTAAAACATCTTGTTTATCGCTTACTGCGTAATTTTCTTCATACATAGAAATTAATTTATTAATAGCAGTTGCGGCTTTTCTCATGCCTTCTTCCTCTTTAGTGTTGTTCACACTTAAAGGGTAAGTTCTACCTGCTATAACAATATTAATTTTAAGTTTTCCCACAATTTAATGAACTTTATTTGTGTAACTGTATGATACACTTGTCGATTTCTCGAATTAAAGTATTTATTTTGAGTTTTGTATCTCTTGTATTTGTTCCACTGCCGTCTATAGTTTTGGCAACCTTAAGCAATTCATACTCTTTTTTCTGTGCTGCTAATAATTGCTCTCTTTCTTTTAATTGATGTTGTAATTTACTGGTATTCTGAAGCAGAATTTCATTTTCATTCTTCAAAAATTCATAATTTGACAATAAGCTTTCTAACTTATCTTCCAGTAAATGAATTGCTTCAATTGTATTACCCATCTATATTATTAAGAATAAAACTATAGCTACAAAGTTAACATTCTGTTTTAAACTTTACAACATTTTGTTGCTTATTTTATCTAACATCTACTAAAAGCCTAAAATGCTTCAGTTAACTTTATGAAATTCAAATTGTTTAGACATAAATTATTACATGAAAGTTACATTTAGAAAGTTGAATTATAAATAAAAAACATTTTTGTATGATAAAAGATTTATGCCCACTTCTCTTTTAGAATCAAAAACAAAAACCTGTCTCTAACACGCTAACAAACAAATGTAAATTAGAATAAAAATCGCTCTCTTTTATCTCAATATTTTATTTAAACAATCTTTTAAAATATAACAATACCTATAACATTAAATTTAGAGCGTCTTGTTTCTTGTCTCTTTTTGCATAACAGTCTTACGTCTTTTAACTATCACAAATAACGTATTTTATTAAAAACTAGAGACGAACTCTTTAACCCAAAAATGATTTTCCCTATTTTTGCAGAAAACATTTTCATTTTGAGACAAACTCTATTGCTATTTACATTTTTATGCACTTTTTTTAGTTATTCCCAAGAAAAGTATCCCAAAGACTATTTTAGAAATCCCTTAGGCATTCCTACTATTTTATCAGGTACTTTTGGTGAATTAAGAAGTAATCACTTTCATTCTGGAGTAGATATAAAAACCCAAGGAAGAGAAGGCTTAAAAATATATGCAGCTGCAGAAGGTTATATTTCTAGAATAAAAGTTGCCCAATATGGTTTTGGAAAAGCAATTTATATTACGCACCCAAACGGTTTTACAACTGTGTATGCCCACATCAGTAAATATGCTGATAAAATACAAGAATATGTAAAAGCGATACAATACAAAAAGGAAAATTATGAAACCGGTAATTTATTTTTAAAACAAGATCAATTTCCTATAAAAAAAGGAGAAATCATTGCTTTTTCTGGTGATACTGGTAGTTCTGGTGGACCTCATCTACACTTCGAAATAAGAGATACAAGCACAGAAAACATCATCAATCCTTTGTTTTTTGGGTTGAAACCTATTGATACAAATCCACCTACTTTTTTAGCATTAAAAGTGTATCCATTAGACCAGAATGCTCGAATTAACAATAAAAATAGAAGTACGGTTATATCTCTAAAAAGTATAGAAAAAGGAAAATATAAAGTGGATAAAATTGCTGCTTCTGGACATATTGGTTTTAGTGTAAATGTTTTTGACCAGTTAGACAAAGCATCCAATAAAAACGGAATTTTTAGTTTAGAAATGCTTGTAAATGGAAAACGTTTTTATCATCATGATGTAGAAACATTTTCTTTTGCAGAAAGTAAATTCATCAACTTACATATAGATTATCCGCACTATAAAAAGTACAAGAAAAAATATCAGAAAACTTATAAAGAAGAAGCTAATAAACTATCTACATATAAGGGGTTAATTGATAATGGTATATTAAATATTGAAAATGGATTGAATTACAATATAGAAATTATTGCAAAAGACTATAAAGGAAACACAAGTACCTTAAAAATACCCGTTAGTGGTGTAAAAAACAACACCATTTTTACACAACCAAAAGACACCACTGCCTATAAAATAGTTGCTAAAAACTTTCAGAAGTTTAAAGAAGAAAATGTAACAGTTGCTTTCCCTAAGAACACTTTTTATGAAGATGTCTATTTAGATTTTAAGGTTGATAAAGGCGTTGCTAAAATTCATACTCCTAGTATTCCTTTAGATAAAAGTTTTACATTAACTTTTAATGTTTCTAAATATTCTGAAGCTGAAAAAAAACAACTTTATATAGCGAATGTAGAAAACTCAAAATACCCGTATTACCTAAGCACTCGTAAAAAAGACAGTACCTTTTATACTACCACAAAAACGTTGGGCAAATACGCTTTAGTTTCAGACACTCATAAACCTAAAGCTAGCGTATTGTATTTTAAAAATAACGATTGGATTTCTAAAAGAGAAACTATTAAAGTAAAGATTTCTGATGTTGGTTCTGGAATTAAAAACTTTAGAGCTACCTTAGATGGAGAATGGATTTTAATGGAATACAATCATAAAAAAAGAATATTAACCTATAACTTTAGTGATAAAAAATTGGTTGGTAGCAAACATATCTTTAAAATTGTAGTCTCGGACAATGTTGGGAATACGAATACCCTTTCTACAACGTTCTTTAAAAAACAAGTAAACTAAAACCTACGTGAAAAAAATCTTACTCTTTTTATACTTTCTACCTGTTTTTGCTTTTGCTCAAAAAACCACCATCCTTAAAGGAACGGTTAATGATAAAAACAAACAACCTATTGAACAAGTTTCTATAAAGTATAACAACGTTGGTACCACCACAGATAAAAACGGAAACTATTCTATTCGAATTCCATTTAAAGAAGAAATCACCTTAGTTTTTAGCCATTTATCCTATAGAACTTTTACTAAAAAATATATTGGAAACAGCAGAAATGGTGTCCGTTATTCTGTTGTTCTTTCTTCAAAAACAGAAGAATTAAAAGAAATTATAATTAAAGACAACGTAAGAAATGCCCAAGGTATAAAGAAGATTGATGTTGCAGTTGTTAAAAATGTAATTGGACCTAATGCGGGTGTAGAAAACGTATTAATGACTTTACCCGGTGTTAGTAATAACAACGAACTAAGTACGCAGTACAATGTAAGAGGTGGGAATTTTGATGAAAATTTAGTCTATGTAAACGGAATTGAAATTTACAGACCTTTTTTAATTAGATCTGGCCAACAAGAAGGCTTAAGTTTTATCAACTCGAATATGGTGCAGAATATTAATTTTTCTGCAGGAGGATTTCAAGCAAAATACGGAGATAAGTTATCATCTGTTTTAGATATTACCTACAAAAAACCTACAGAAACTGCCACCACAATAGACGCTAGTTTATTAGGAGCAGGTGTTACATTTGAGGGCCGTTTTTTAAATAATAAATTAAGCACCATTACGGGTGTTAGATATAGAGATAATAGCTTATTTGTAAATAGTAAACAAATTGAAACTAATTTTAGACCACAATTTACAGACGTACAAACCTATTTATCTTATGAGTTTTCAGAAAAATTTACATTAAATTTTTTAGGGAATTTTTCTCTAAACGATTATAATTATCAACCAATTTCTAGAAGAACACGTTTTGGTACCGTTGCAGATCCGTTAGAGTTAATTGTTTTTTATTCTGGTCAAGAGGAAGACAAATATTTAACGGTGTTTGGTGCTTTTTCTGCGGATTATAAGGTGAATGACAACTTTACATTAACAACGACAGTATCTAGATACAACACACAAGAAGAAGAGCATTTTGATATTGCTGCAGCCTATAATTTAGGTGAAGTTGACGCTAATATTGGATCAGAAAATTTTGGTGAAGTAGATTTCTCTCAAGGAATTGGATCTCAATTAAACCATGCTCGTAACGATTTAGATGCCGTAATTACCAATATTCAAATAAAAGGAACGATAAAGAAAGATGATATACAATGGAATTTTGGAGCAAAATATCAAAAAGAAGACATTAGAGATCGTATTAGAGAATGGGAAATGATCGATTCTTTAGGTTTTTCCATAAGGCCTCCGTATCATACTTCTAACAATCAACCGTACGAACCTTTTGAAGGTGAAATCACTCCTTATCAAAACATCAGAAAAGATAATAATGTTGCCATTAATAGACTCTCTGCCTTTGTACAATTTAACCAACGTTCTTTTTGGAGTGAGCATGAAGTTTTTTATAATTTAGGTATTAGAACTCAAAGTTGGTCTGTTACAGGAAACGGAATCGAGTCTAAAAACCAGACAATTATTAGTCCAAGAGGTCAGTTTGCAATAAAACCGAATTGGGACAAGGATATGCTGTTTCGTGTTTCTGGTGGATGGTATTCTCAACCACCTTCTTACAGAGAATTAAGAGATTTTAATGGTGATATTAATGTAGATGTAAAAGCTCAAAAATCAATCCATTTAGTGACAGGAATGGATTATAGTTTTGATATGTGGGATAGACCATTTAAACTAACCACAGAACTGTATTACAAAGATTTATCTGATGTAAACGCCTACTCTATAGACAATGTTAGAATTCGTTATAGAGCAGACAATGTTACAAAAGCGTATGCAACCGGATTGGATGTCCGCTTAAATGGTGAGTTTGTTCCTGGTAGCGAAAGTTGGGTAAGCTTAGGCTATTTAAAAACTGAAGAAAATATTGATAACCAAGGTTATATTCCAAGACCTTCTGACCAACGAATAAAATTCGGAATTCTTTTTCAAGATTATGTTCCTAATTTACCAAACTTAAAAGCATATTTAAACCTGGTGTACAATACAGGTGTTCCTGGCGGCTCTCCTTCCTATGCTGATGTGTATGACTACCAAAGTCGCTTAAGAGATTATAAACGTGCAGATTTAGGAGTTTCTTATATTTTTGTGGATGCTAATAAACAATACGAAACGGGTTGGTTGTCTAAGTTTAAAGAATTATCCGCAGGTTTAGAGCTTTTTAATATGTTTGATATTCAAAACTCAATTACCAACACTTGGGTAAGAGATGTATATTCTAAAACACAATTCGGAATTCCGAATTATATGACGGGTAGAGTTTTAAACTTAAAAGTAGGTATGAAGTTTTAATTCATAAAAAAAGCGGGCTGACATACATCAACTCGCTCATTCAAATTCAAACAAAATTACTTTCACTTTTTCACTATACTTCTAAGACTTCCCTTTTAGGGGCTTCTATAATATTCGTTGTATTTTTATATTTCGATAAAATGCTACTTTAATAAGCAAAAACATGAAACGCTTTTGCATACTGATACAAATCAAAAATAGATTCTAATTCTAATTTTTGTTTTATATTTTTTCTATGCGTACTAACCGTAGTAGGCTCTATAAAAAGTTGTGTTGCAATTTTATTAGTTGTATTTCCATGAACAACCAATTTAAAAATTTGAAGTTCTTTGTTTGTTAATGAATTAAACTTAGATTTATTCAATTTTTTAAAACGCTTTTCTTCTTGTAAATTTTCAGAAAACTTACTAAGCGTAGACAAATCGTGTAAACTTAAATTATAAAAGCTAAGAAAATCTTCTATAAGGTTTATTGGTATTTCTTTATCTTTAATTTGATATTTATTACCAATAATTTTTAATTCATTATAATCATATAATTTTTTAACTTCCATCTTTTTTTCTTTTTCATCAACAAAATTAAGCGGAAGTCATAAAAAAAAACCATACTTTAGTAGGGTATTTAAATTCTATTTGTGAAAATAAAACTAACCCTCCTCCTACTACTGCTCACTTTAAATTCTTTTTCACAAGAGGAATCTTCTTCAATATATCATTCAATTTCCTTTTTTAAACAACCTTCTAAAGACGCTGCTTCTATTACAGAAATTATTAAAAATTATGAATTAGGCAATTTTAAAAAAGAAGAGCAACCTAAAATTTATAAACATTTAGGAGAAAATACTTTATGGAATCACTTTTCATTATTACCAGCAACTTCAACAAAAACAGCATACAAGTACTTTACAATTGCAAACCCATATTTGCCTTATGGAAAAATTTATTTAAAAAAGGGTAATCAAATCGACACACTTTACAAAGTATCTAATAACAAAGAATTTCCGCATAAAAATATTTTTTATAGACACCCTGTTTGGAAAATACCAGTAGATAATAATATAAAAACCGATGTTTTTCTGGAAGTTAAAAACAAGGATACTAGAACAAGAATGTCTTTCTTTTTAGAAACAGAAAATCAATTTTTAAAGCGTGTAGAAACAGAATATTTTTATTTCGGAATGTTTATCGCATTTCTAATTTCGATGGCATTTATACTGGTCTTTTTTGCCATTTTAAAAAAAGAGTACACTGTTTTATTTTATCCTTTATACATTTTTACTGTTTTAATAGAATTTCTAGCCGGTAAAGGAATTGGAGTGCAATATTTCTGGTCAGGAAGTGAGTTTGCTATCAATAATATTAGAAGTCTTAGTCAGACAATTGGAGTAGCTTGTATTGGTTTTTTTTATATGAAGTTTTACAAATTAAACAAATCTCAAGTAATTCCTAAACTACTTTTTAAAATAGGAGCCTACATTGCGTTAACACTTTTACTATTCTATATCTATAAATTTTTCTTTGGCGGATTAATTGTTTTATACCTCTATGTTTGGACAATCTTAAAAGTAATTGCTTTTATTTGGGTACTAAACCACCTCTATTTAACCATTACAAAACAACTACCAATTTATTTAGTTATCGCTTTTATACTGCCAATTTTAGCAATAATATGTGGTCAAATTATAAACCCAAGTGTGCACAATAGTTTGTATATAAAATTTAGTGGATCTACAATTTATTATATCACATTGGTTTTAGAAATTTTACTCTTTACTCGATTTATTTTTGGTACGGTCATAGAAACTCAGTTTAAATATTTTAAACTCAAAAAAGTGAGTAATGAATTAAAATATAATTTTCAAAATAAAACATTAGCCTTTCAACATACAGAAAGAAACAACTTAGTAAATAATGTTCATGATACTTTTGGAGGATATTTAGAAGCTTTAAAACTACGCTTATTGCAGAAAGATGAAAAAACACCAGAAAAAGTAGAAGAAATTTTAGATGCTTTCTATAAAGATTATAGATATTTATTAAACAGCTTGTACGCACCAAAAGTTAATGCTGATAATTTTATTGATAGTTTAATTGAATTCTGTACTAAAATAGATAATTTAACAAAACACAAAATCAGTTATAATTTCGACCTTAAAAATATCGAATTGTCACAAGATAAATGTGTACACTTATATCGAATAATATCTGAGCTTACTACAAATGCTATAAAATACTCTAAAGCATCAGAAATTAAAATAACGCTAAACCAGCATAAAAACCAACTAATTACACTAAAAGTAACTGATAATGGAATTGGTTTTGATGAAAAAATAATAACCAAGAAAGGTTTCGGTTTAGAAAGTGTAAAAAACAGAGTAAAACAAATTAACGGAACTTTACAAATAAACACCAATAAAAAAGGTTCTAATTTCGAAATTAATATCCCCATTACAAATGACTAAAACCCCAATAAGAATAGTTATTGCAGACGATAATCGTTTTTTTTGTGATGCTTTAAAAGATAGCTTAAATGTTCATTCGGAATTAAATGTCACCAATACTTTTATCACACTAAAAGAATTAATTGCATTTACAAATTATCAAAACTTAGATGTTTTAATCTTAGATGTAAATTTTAATGGAACATGTTCTTTAGATTTTATTGATAAAATAAAAAAAGGAAACAATCATTTTAAAATCATTGTATTAACCACCATGAATAATAATTTCATCAAAGAAAAAGCGATACATAAAGGGGTAGATGTTTTTGTGGGAAAGGATGAAGACTTACAAAATTTTAAAGATGTAATTCTAAATTGTTTCGTTCATCAATCTACAAAAAAAGGAAAAACCTCATCAAAAATAAATATTGATAATTACACGTTTACAAAACGAAAATTAGAAATATTACAGGCATTATTTGTGCATTCTGATAAAAACGAAAAAGAACTTTCTGCAATATTACATATTACAGAAAGTTCTTTAAAATCTCATAAAAGAGAGCTATTTGAAATTACAAATACAAAAAGTACTCCTGAACTCATAAAATTCGGAATTCAGAAATTCTTAATTATTGCTTAATCTAAAATCTGAGCAGCATGTGCCTTTGTTTTCACTTTTAAGATAATATCTTCAATCACTCCTTTTTCATCAATTACAAAAGTAGTTCTGTGAATTCCATCATATTCTTTCCCCATAAACTTCTTTGGTCCCCAAACATTAAAAGCTTCAATTACAGCTTTGTCTTCATCTGCTAAAAGCGGAAAAGGCAATTCGTTTTTATTGATAAAATTTTGTTGTCTTTTTTCAGAATCTGCACTTACACCTAAAACATCATATCCTTTTGCTAAAAAAGATTGATAGTTGTCGCGTAAATCACAAGCTTCGTTAGTACAACCCGGAGTGCTTGCCTTTGGGTAAAAGAATAAAACTAATTTTTTCCCTGCGTAATCAGAAAGTTTAATGGTATTTCCTGCGTTGTCTTTTGCTTCAAACTGCGGAGCGTTATCTCCTATTTTTAGTGATGTCATTTTTTTTGTTTTTAATTACAAAGATACAAAGTAACAAAGTATTCTTGAAGTCTAAAGTCGGTAGCTTCATAAAAAGTAACTATGTTTTTTATAATCCCATTTTAATCATCCATAAATCAATTAAAATCTCCAATGTCACACTGAATTTGTCGAAGTTTATGTAAAATAGTCTTCGACAGGCTCAGACTGACATATAATAGATAAATTGTTATTTAGCATGGTTAACAAAAAAAATGAGTATAAAACTAAAACTTTATCAAGTTAACACCGAAATCAATTAAAACTCAAAATGTCACACTGAGCTTGTCGAAGTGTACCCAGAATAGTCTTCGACAAGCTCAGACTGACATATAATAGATAAATTGTTATTGGATATATTTAACCAGAAAAGAGAGCTTAATAATAAAAACATTGTCAAACTAGCACCAAAATCAATGAAAACTCCAAATGTCTCACTGAGCTTGTCGAAGTGCATCTAAAATAGTCTTCGACAAGCTCAGACTGACATATAATAGATAAATTGCTATTTAGCATGGTTAACAAAAAAAGTAAATTTAAAACTAAAATATTATCACGCTGACACCGAAATCAATGAAAACTCAAAATGTCTCACTGAGCTTGTCGAAGTGCTTTTTTCAATCTAAAAGTTAATTATAAAAAACAAATAAGGTTTCAACTAGAACTTTGTAACTTGCAGACTTGTAAATTTTGTAACTTCGAATAATGACTAAAAAAGAAAAAGTACAATTTGTAATTGACACTCTTCAAGAAAAATATCCTGAAATACCTGTTCCTTTAGATCATAAAGATCCATACACGCTTTTAATAGCCGTTTTATTGTCTGCGCAATGTACAGACGTTCGTGTAAATAAAATTACGCCATTACTATTCGCCAAAGCGGATAATCCTTTTGATATGGTAAAAATGACCGTAGAAGAAATTAAGGAAATTATTCGTCCTTGTGGTTTATCACCAATGAAAAGTAAAGGAATTTACGGATTGTCTAAAATTCTAATTGAAAAATATGATGGTGAAGTTCCACAAACTTTCGAAGGTTTAGAAGAATTACCTGCGGTTGGTCATAAAACGGCTGGAGTTGTATTGAGTCAAGCTTTTGGAATACCTGCTTTTCCGGTGGATACTCATATTTTAAGACTAATGTATCGTTGGAATTTGAGTAACGGTAAAAGTGTTGCACAAACAGAAAAAGATGCAAAACGATTGTTTCCAAAAGAAATTTGGAACGATTTACATTTACAAATCATTTGGTACGGACGTGAATATTCTCCTGCCCGTGGTTGGGATTTAGATAAAGATATTATTACTAGTACAGTTGGGAGAAAATCTGTTTTAGACGAATATCATAAAAAAAATAATACACCTTAATTAAGGTGTATTATTTATACTAAAAAGAAGTTTTATGAACTAGGTATTGCTTCACCTATTAACGTTTCTCCTGCTATTATTTCAAAAGTAGTATTAACAGCTGCAGTATCATGTAAAGAATGTACTAAAGTTTGCGCAACATCATCTCTACTAATTTCTCCAGGTTTATTTAACTTGGTACTCAATTCTATTTTACCTATTCCTTTATCATTATTTAAAGCTCCTGGTCTCACAATAGAATAAGGAATATTACTTTCTCTTAAATAAACATCTGCATTTTGTTTTGCCTTTAAATAATCTTTAAGCTTGTCTGAACTTTCTGGGTTATCTGCTCCCATAGAACTTAACATTACAAACTTTCTAACTTTTGTATGTTTACCAGCGTCTATTAACTTCTTAGCACCTTCTTGATCGACTGCTACTACTTTTTTTCCACCAGAGCCAGCTGCGAAAATAATTTTATCAATATTCTCTGTTGTAAATGAAACGTCCTTTTCTAAATCTGCTAAAATAGTGGTTACATTTTCATCTTCAAATTGCTTTTTCTGACTCTCTTTACGAACCATAGCAATTGGATTAAAATATTGTGATTTTTGTAATAAGTGTACTATCTTTTTTCCTGTGGTACCATTGGCACCTGCTACTAATATATTTTCCATGACTGCAAGTTCCGTAAAAGCCAAAGACTCTATTAACTCATATAACATAAAAAAAGATGCATACAAAAAAAAGCCCCAACGTTAGTTGAAGCTTTTTCCTCTCTTAATTCAAATTCAATTCAATGAAGTCTTTTGATTTCGTTTTTACAAAAGTTAGCGATTTGGAAAAATTAATCAAAAATTGAACTGTTTCTTGTTTGGGTTGCATCTGTAAATCAGAAGGCTTTTTTGAGTAAAGTTGCATCATATAGTTTGTTTAACAAATTGGTTATAAACTACTAACGACACCTTTTTTCATTTATTGTTAATCTACTAAAATAATTTTATGTTTCTCTATTAACTTACGCATATTTATTAAAGCATAACGCATTCTACCCAATGCAGTATTGATACTAACACCTGTATTTTCACTAATTTCTTTAAAACTCATATCTTTATACATACGCATTACCAAAACCTCTTTTTGCTCTTCTGGCAATTCATTTATAAGCTCTCTAACATCTGTATGTATCTGATCTTTTATAATTTGTTTTTCAGCATTTAGGTTTCCATCGCCTAACACAGAAAAAATATCAAACTCGTTTGTATTTTTAAAAGAGGGCATTCTGTTGGTTTTTCTAAAATAATCTATCACCAAATTATGAGCAATTCTCATAACCCAAGGTAAAAACTTACCTTCTTCGTTATAATTTCCTTTTTTTAAAGTTCTAATAACTTTTATAAACGTGTCTTGAAAAACGTCTTCTGTAATATCTCTATCGTGAACTTTACTATAAATAAAGCTAAACAATCTTTGCTGATGTCTTTTTATTAAAACCGCTAAAGCAGCTTCATTACCTTTAATGTAATCGCTTACTAAAGTACTATCTGTATTTGAGTTTTTCTGCATCATAACTACTGTTGAAGAACAAGTTGCTCTTCTTTTTTTATTATTAAATTAATAATTTAAAAGTAGTTTTTTATGTATATGCGTCTAATTTAGTGGTGCTTATGAAAGCCAAATATCAATATTATTTTTTAAATCGACAAATATTTTAGCAAAATTCATTCACATTTCTTTTAAAATGGATTAAAAAAACGGTATTTTTATAGCTTATATTTTTCATAAATGAAGACTGACATTTCTAAAGTAAATCCGAAAGAAAATATTATTATTAAAGGAGCTAGACTCCACAACCTAAAGAATATAGATGTAGTGATACCAAGAAATAAATTGGTGGTAATTACAGGTCTTTCTGGTTCTGGAAAATCTTCTTTAGCTTTTGATACGCTATATGCAGAAGGTCAAAGACGTTATGTAGAGAGTTTATCTTCTTATGCGCGTCAGTTTTTAGGAAAATTGCACAAACCAAAAGTAGATTATATTAAAGGTATTGCACCTGCAATTGCCATTGAGCAAAAAGTAAATTCTACAAATCCACGTTCTACCGTAGGTACCTCAACAGAAATTTACGATTATATTAAACTTTTATATGCTAGAATTGGTAGAACCTTCTCTCCTATTTCTGGTAAAGAAGTTAAAAAAGACACCGTTTCTGATGTTGTTAATTTTGTAAAAGAGTTTGATGAGAAAACAAAACTATTACTATTAGCACCTATTTCTATTGATGAAAACCGAGATCTAAAAACCGTTTTACAAGTTTTAGAACAACAAGGGTATGCGCGTTTAAAATGGAATGATAAAGTATATAGAATATCAGATTTTCCGCAAGCGGATTTTAAGAACGAATCTTTATATTTAGTAGTAGATAGAATTGTAACAAAAGACGATGAAGATTTTTATAACCGATTAGCAGATTCCATTCAGACTGCTTTTTTTGAAGGAAAAGGTATTTGTTTTATAGAAAATTTAGCAGATAATAAAGTCGCTGAGTTTAGCAATAAGTTCGATTTAGACGGAATGTCCTTTCTAGAACCGAACACACATTTATTCAGTTTTAACAATCCGTATGGTGCTTGCCCAACTTGTGAAGGGTATGGAAACGTAATTGGTATTGATGAAGATTTGGTTATACCAAATACAGGTTTATCAATTATGGAAGATTGTGTTTTTCCGTTTAAAACGCCTTCTTATATACATTATAAAGAAGAGTTAATAGATGTTGCCTATCAGTTTGATATTCCTATTCACAAACCTTGGTTTCAACTTACAGAAGAACAAAAAGAATTAGTTTGGAACGGAAATAAATCATTCAACGGAATTCATCATTTCTTTACCGTTTTAGAAGAAAAGAGTTATAAAATTCAGAATAGAGTAATGCTTTCTCGCTACCGCGGAAAAACAAAATGTACATCGTGTAACGGAAAACGTTTACGACACGAAACTAATTTTGTCAAAATAAATGAAAAGACAATATCCGATTTAGTAACACTTCCTTTAGATGAATTGGCTATCTTTTTTAAGAACATCAAATTAGACAAGTATGAAGAAAAAATAGGGAAACGTTTGTTGACCGAAATTAATAATCGTTTGTTGTTTTTAACGGATGTTGGCTTGTCTTATTTAACCATCAATAGAACCTCTAACACACTTTCTGGAGGTGAAAGTCAGCGTATTAATTTGGCAACTTCATTAGGAAGTTCTTTAGTGGGTTCTATGTATATTTTAGATGAACCGAGTATTGGTTTGCATCCAAAAGACACAGAAAGATTGATTGGTGTTTTAAAAGATTTACGAGATTTAGGAAACACTGTTGTTGTGGTAGAACACGATGAAGATATTATGCGAGAAGCTGATTATATTATAGATATTGGCCCAGAAGCAGGAACTTACGGAGGTCATGTAGTTGCCGAAGGAAATTTTGACGAAATCTTAAAATCAGAATCTTTAACAGCAAAATATTTAAACGAAGAATTAAAGATTGAAATTCCTACAAAACGTAGAACTTCTAGAAATAAAATCCAAATTATTGGCGCAAGAGAAAACAATTTAAAAAATGTAGATGTTACATTTCCATTAAATTGTTTGTCTGTAATTACCGGAGTTTCTGGTTCCGGAAAAAGCACGTTGGTTAAAAATATTTTGTATCCAACCATGCAAAAAAAACTGATTGGTCACGGAGAAAAAGTTGGCCAACACACAGACGTTATTGGAGATTTTGAAACTTTAAAACACGTAGAATTTATCGATCAAAACCCTATTGGGCGTTCATCTCGTTCCAATCCGGTAACATACATAAAAGCGTATGATGATATTCGTTCGCTATTTGCAAATCAAAAATTATCAGGCATTAGAAACTACAAACCAAAACACTTTTCTTTTAACGTAGAAGGCGGTCGTTGTGAGGTTTGTAAAGGTGAAGGAGAAGTTACTATCGAAATGCAATTTATGGCAGATGTGCATTTAGAATGCGATGTTTGTAATGGAAAACGCTTTAAAAAAGAAGTTTTAGAAGTAAAATTCGATGGAAAATCAATTGACGATATTTTAAACCTAACCATAGATGATGCTGTTGCATTTTTCTCGGAAAATTTAGTTCCTAAAATTGCTAGTAAATTAAAACCTTTACAAGATGTTGGTTTGGGTTATGTGCAATTAGGTCAGTCTTCTTCTACCCTTTCTGGTGGAGAAGCGCAACGTATAAAATTAGCGTCATTTTTGGTAAAAGGAAACACCAAAGACAAGGCTTTATTTATTTTTGATGAACCTACAACAGGTTTACATTTTCATGATATTAAAAAATTATTGGCATCATTTAATGCTTTAATCGACAAAGGGCATTCCATTATTGTCATAGAACACAATATCGAATTAATTAAATGTGCAGATTACATTATAGATTTAGGTTTAGAAGGTGGTAAAAATGGTGGAAACCTTATTTTTCAAGGAACTCCAGAAGAATTAGCTAAAAATAAGGAGTCTTATACCGCTAAATATTTGGCGGAGAAATTGGTTTTTTAGAAGCTATTTCCTGCTGGAATTTATCTTGAGCGGAGTCGAAAGGCTGTATCTTTTTTCTAAAAAAGAAAGAAGGTTAAAATATCAACAGATATTTGAACGGTTTCAATAAGGGCTCGACTTGTTTGTAAACTAATTGAAAAAAATAAACTAAGGTTAAAAATTATGAGATTTCTCAATCACTGAAAAAGCTCATTTCGAAATGACAAGTGATGGGAAAATAAAATAGATAGATTATAAAGACCTCACAGGTTTTAAAAACCTGTGAGGTCTAGCAAATCAATATAAAATGATCACAAATCTAACAGACAAACAGAAAATAAACTGGGTAAGAATCCTTGCTATTCTTGCAGTATTAGTAATGATGGTGTACGCACCAAAATTATGGTTGACCACTAAAAATTTCCCTGTAATTCCGTTGTTTGATTGGTTGCCAATTCCTACCTATCCGTTCGATTATATTTTAGCTGGATTCTTTTTTGCAATACAAATTCTATACCTTTTTCAGAATAAAAGATGGCAAGGATGGACGATTCTTGCACTCTATCTCTTTTTAGCGCTCGTAGACCAAAACCGACTACAACCCTACTTTTATCAAAGTTTCTTAACCATTTTAGCAATAGAAATTTTCAACAAAAAATCAAACCCAAGAAAAATATTATACGCTATAATTCTTATCTTTTTCGCTACCTATTTTTGGAGCGGAATTCAGAAATTAAACGAAGCTTTTTACATTCAATGGTTGGGTGCTATCAACAAACATTTTAGTTTTTTACCTCATTGGTTTTTAGTAGCTTTTACCTATGCAGTGCCTTGGTTAGAGGCTTTAATGGGCATATTATTGCTCTTTAATAAAACAAGAAAATTCGGAGTCGTGTTTATTCTTTTAATGCACGGTACCATTACCGTTTTGCTCTTTTATTTAGGATATGGTTACAATGTGGTTCCTTGGAATATTCAGAACATGATAAGTGTAGTAATTCTATTTTGGACGCTTAAAACATCAAATGCTTTTGAATTTTTTATAAAATATTTCAATACACAAAAATTAGCCATTTTGGTTTTTACCATTATGTTGCCCTTAGCAAACAATCTAACTGGTTTTTATGACAATCTGTTATCATTCCATTTTTTTACAGCAGATTTAAAATATTACATTATTTATCTAGATGAGGAACTACAAGAAAAACTACCAGAAAACGCACAAAATTTCTACAGAACTTTTGAAGGTAAAACCTATATAAACGTTATAGAATGGTCTTCTGACCAAAACAAAGTTTTATTTTATCCAGAAGATAGAGCCATTGAATATTTAGACACCTATCTACGTTCTTTTGCAGAAGATCCAGATAAAGAAGGCTTAACCCAATTGGTAAATTATAATCAAGTTATTAAGGAATAAAAAAGCCATTTAAACTTTCGTTTAAACGGCCTTTCCAACTAAAATAACAATCTAAAGATTGCTGAGGGACTATTTTATTGCAATAAACTATATACAAATTCAGGATATCCACGCTCTCCTGCATCATTAGTTAATGCTAAAAATTTTAATTTATATAAATTACCATCGGTATCAGTTACCACATAAAAGACATTCTCTTTCAATGAAGGTAAACTACTAGGTCCTCCCCCGTTTCTCCAACTACTTCCAATACTTCTTTGGTCTGTAGTAAATTTAGTAGCATCTACATCGGTTATAGAAAAATCATCATAAGTAAATGCATCTACTTCTGTATCTAACTTATAAACTTTAGCATCTGATTTTGTATTATTTGTTACATAATCTGGATATACATAAGGTCCTGCAGTAGGAATTAAGTTTGTAAAAATTGTAAAATTTAAATCCCATTCGTTTTTTAAAGGTTCTACACTAACTTCATTTTCAGTATTAAAACTAAAAAAAGTAAAATGATATGCTTCATTTTTAGAAATAGTAATTTCTTTGTGTGTAGTAGCATCTAAATCGGCATACTGTAAGATATAATTATTACCATCTTTCAAAATTCTAATTTTTTTCCAACCTCTAGCTTCTCCATTAGCAGAATAACTACCTGTTGCAGGTGCAGTAGTATCTACTTCATACCCAAGATTTACTAAATATACTTTGTTCTCAGAATCCGTATCAGAAATTTCAGAAATCGCAGTTTCAAGAATATTTCCATTTGGAGCATCAACAAAAGGAGCACTTTCATCTGTATACGTATTTGTTCTTACCAATGGTTGTAAATCGATTACTTCTTGATCTGAAGATTTAACTTCATCAATATTAGTAGTAGAAAGTGCTGCAGTTGCCATAGAAATTGATCCATTTAAGCTAACTCTAAATTCTGATCCTGAATAGAAACCTAAATCCCAAGAGTCTCTTTTTACAACAGTAGTTGTATTTGTACTTAAATCTACATATACTTGATTTGGTTCATTTGGTCCACCAACTTCTGGTGAAACTGCTGCTCCGTCTATAACTACAGCTATTGGTGCTATTGGTGCATCTTCAGAGTCACAACTTGTAAACGAAAATACTGCTGCACATAAAATTAAGGTTAAAAATTTGTTTGTCATGATTTTAATATTTGGTTATTAGTGTTTAAAAATTAAGGTTATATAATAGTTTTAAGTAGTAAGAGCGTCCGTAACCCAATAACAACGAACTATCGTTAGTTGCATGTGCTACTCCTTCTGTACTTGCATTACTCACATTTACATTGGTAACATCAAATAAGTTTCTTCCGCCTAAAGTGGCTTGAATTTTATTTTTAAAGAATGATTTTTTTATAGAAGCATCTACCCAATTATAAGCGCTTGTAGTAGATTTAGAAAACACAGAATTTCCATTATCATCTACACCAGATGAAATATAGTTTTGTTGATTACCATTGTGTTTAAACAATACGGTAAGTGCTGTTTTCCATTTTTTGATGTTATAATTGGCACTTGTATTTAATTGGAAAGAATACAAAAAATCGTTTTCTGCATTTACTTCATTAGTAGCAATTCTAGAAACACCTTGTAAAGTAGCTCCTAAATTAAATGTAAAATTGTCTTTTTTAATACTGTTTTCAGAAGTGATTCCCCATAATTTATAAGCATCAATATTAATGTATTGATATTGTAGAGGTGTTGGGTTTACAATTGCTAAATCTATTTTATCGGCAACATCTAAATAGCTAACTTTAAAACTATTTAATAAAGAAAAATCATTAATGTAACTGTATTTTTTTAGGTTGATAAACGCTGAAAACCCGTTTTCTGGATTCAAATTTTCATTACCTCTCACATCATGATTAGAGTCTACAAAGTAATAATACAATTCTTCAAAATTTGGCGTTCTGTATGAAGTACCAATGTTACCACGCAATTCAAAACCTTTGTTCATTAAATAACGTGCACTAATAGAGGATAATAATTTAGATTTGAATAAAGAATTATACTCATATCGTACACCAGGTCTTAACGTAAAAGCATCAGAAAACTTTAATTCTGACGAGCCATAAAAGGCATAATTGTTCTGAGATTGGGTTTTATCTAGCTGTGTAACATCACCAGAAGCTTGTGTATCAAAACCATTTATAAACCTTGTTTCATATCCTAACTGAAAGTTTAAAAAATCACTTTTAACCAAATTATTTATACTTCCTTTAGAAAAGAATACTTTACTAGATTGATATACTTCATCCGTTTCGTTACTTTTCTCTGTACTTAAAATGTAATAGTTAAACTCGTTTAAATAACGCTTTTGTTGCTGGTAAGAAACTGAAGCACTGTAGTTAGCTCCAGAATTTAAACTACCTACAAGATTTACATTATTTACAAATCTATGCGTTCTAAAAATTTTATCCGTTGCAGACGGATTACTCGTTTGTGCTTGTGTATCTATATTGGCTCTAACAGCAGCGTCGTAATAATTTATAGTCTCATTAAAGTATTCGAACTTATAAAATAACTGAAACTTTTCTTTCTTATACTGTACAAAAGTATTGGTATTTAATTGCTCTTTTGGCAACCAATCATACCCTCTTAAACCATCATTTTCATAATAACTTTTTCCTTGCCTTTCATTGTAAAAACCTGCAAACTGATTGCGATTTACACCAACTCTGGCAAGCCAATTTTCGTTTATACTATGTCCAACATTTAATGCCTGTATATGTCTCCCTTCATCAAACCAAGCATATTCATCACTTACCGTTTCTTCTTGTAAAGACGCATTAATATTCCACTTATTAGTTATCGATTTTTTGGTGATAATATTGATGACTCCAGAGACAGCATTTGCTCCATACTCTACGCCCATTGCGCCTTCAACAATTTCTATTTGCTCAACATCATCTAAATTAATTTGTGTTAAATCGATGTTGTTTCCAAGTCCATTATCACTTACTAAAGGAATATTATCAACTAAAATATTAAAATATTGAGCATCTAATCCGAAGAAAGAAATCGTAGACTTCCCTGTTTGAGAACTAGGTACAATCGTTAAGTTTAAATTAAAATTTAATACATCTGCTAAATTGTTTGCTGCTTGACTTTCTATCTGCTCCCTTTTAATAACAGTTACATTATGTACAGATTTTTTTACAGATTGAGGATTGTATTGCCCCGTTATTACAACCTCATCTAAGTTTGTAATTCTAGTTGAATCTTTTTCCCTCTTTTGACCAAAAGTTGAAAAAGAAAAAAGTAATAATGCAATTGCAATTTCTCTATTTAGAAACATTCTTAATAATTTTCGACAAATATATATCTTATTTTTAATCAGTCTAAATAAAATGTATATTTTTGTCAAAATATTTATAACCAAAAATTTTTAAAAATGAATAAACTATTATTGAGTACACTACTACTTTTCCTTTCCATTTCTGTAAATGCACAAAGCAAGAAAAAGAAAGATCAAAATGCGATAAAAGAAATGTGTGGTTGTTTTGAAGTAACCTTCAATTTTGCTGAAACTTTTAATTATAGTAAAGACTCCACTTATAGACCTTCTAAAACTAAAGTAGATAAAGGCCTAGAATGGGCTGGTTTGGTAGAGGATAATAATAACAAAATATCAATTCAACATTTACTACAAGTTGGTAACCCAGCAAAACCGATGATTATAAAACATTGGAGACAAGATTGGGAATACCAAAACACTGATTTTTACATGTATAATGGGGATAACAATTGGGTTTTTGAACAAAAAGACAAAAAAGATGTTAAAAAACAATGGACACAAAAAGTATATCAAGTAGATGATAGTCCGCGTTATGAAGGATCTGGTTCTTGGGTTCATGTAGATGGAAAAAGCTATTGGGAAAACACAACAACGGCTCCATTACCAAGAAGAGAATACACCAAAAGAAGTGATTACAATATTACGTTAAGAGGTAATAGACATGAAATAACCAATTATGGTTGGGTACATGACCAAGACAATAGTAAAATAATTCGCGAAGCAGGAAAAGAAGACGTTGTTTTAGCTAAAGAAAAAGGATACAATACTTATGTAAGAGTTGCAGACAGCAAATGTAAGGCAGCAGCAGATTGGTGGCAAAAAAACAACACCAAATGGCAATTAGTAAGAAATAAATGGAACGAAGTTTATGGTAGAAACACCAATTTATCTTTAGAAACTAAGGTTGAGTTTAAAGAATTATACAAACATTTATTTTCTGATGAAATAACAAAAGAAGAAGAAATTAACACCATAATAGAATCATTTGTAAAAAAATAAAAAATGAAAAGAATTAAACTAGTAGTACTCGTAGCAATATTATTTATAAGCACAGTAGCTGTAGCACAAAGAAAGCAACAGCAACAATCAAATGTATTTTTAGATAGAGATTTTTGGGGTACAAACCCAAGTATCGAAGTTATTGATCAAAAAATTGCACAAGGCAACAATCCTAGTGAAGCCAATAAAGGTGGTTTTGATGGTGTAGTATATGCCATTTTACAAAAAGCACCAAATGCATCCATTAAATATCTACTTTCTAAAGAAGGAAATGATGTTAACAAAATTACACATGACAAGAGAACATATGTTTTTTGGGCTGCTTATTTAGATAACTTAGAATTAGTTACCTATTTGATTGAAAATAATGCCGATTTAACCTTAAAAGATTCTCATCAATACTCTCCATTAACATTTGCTGCAAATGCAGGAGTTACAAATACTAAAATGTATGATTTATTGATAAAAAACGGATTAGACATTGCAACTGACACCAACGGACACGGTGCAAACGCTTTACTCTTATTACTTCCTTCATTAAAAAACTTAGATTTACTAGATTATTTTACATCAAAAGGATTGGCTTTAGACAGCACTGATAATGATGGAAACGGTGCATTTAATTATGTTGCTAAAAAAGGAAATAAAGAAATGCTAAACTTATTAATAAAGAAAGGTTTACCATATAAAAACTTAAATAAAAATGGTGAAAATGCACTTTTATTAGCGACAAGAGGTGGCCGTGGCGGTTACAATTCTTTAGCCTTTTTTAAATACTTAAATAGCTTAGGTCTTGACCCAAATGTTACTAATAATGACGGACAAAATGCATTCCATTTTTTAGCTTCTGGTAATAAAGACATTGCTACTTTTAATTATTTTTTAAGTAAAAATGTTGATATCAATCATGCTGATAAAGAAGGAAACACACCTTTATTAAACGCAACTGGTAGAAATTCTTTAGAAATTATTACTTTTTTAGCTGAAAAAACAAAGGATATTAATCATACAAACAAACAAGGAAACTCTGCTCTTTCAATAGCTGTAGAAAGAAACTCTAGTGATGTTGTGGCCTATCTAATTAACCAAAAAGCGAACATAAATGTAACTGACAAAGACGGAAATACTTTAGCGTATTATTTGCTTAATAGTTACAACGAAAGAAGAAATAATGATTTTGCTCCAAAAAAGAATCTACTTGTTAAAAACGGATTAAAATTAAACCAAATTCAGGGTGGTAACAACACATTATTTCATTTTGCTTTAGATAATGAAAACATCAAATTATTAAAAGAAGTAAATTCTTATAGCATTGATGTAAATACAAAAAATAACGAAGGTTATACGGTACTGCACTTAGCAGCTATGAAATCTAAAGACACTAAAATTATCAATTATTTATTAAGTATTGGTGCAGATAAAAATATAAAAAACGAATTTGAAGAATCTACTTATGATTTAGCTTTGGAAAATGAGTTATTAAAAAATACTGATATTAAATTTTTAAAATAAAAACGAAGAATGAAAACTAGAAATATATTTAAAATAACACCTATTATAATTGCAATCGCATTTGCATTATTCAGTTTTAAAAGTAGCGAAACAAGTTCATACAAATGTATGATTCAGTTAACCAATTACACCGGAGAAGGAGCTTATATTGTAATTTCTCTAATAAATTCTGATGGAGAATATGAAGAAACCCTAAATGTGCTGGGAGACGATGATGAGTGGTACTCTAACCTTGAAGAATGGTGGAAATTTCAAGGGACAAAACGTAGCGATATTGACGCCATTACAGGAGCAACAATTAGCGGAGGAGAACGTGCTATTAGTGTTGTAAAAATTGATGACAGTAAAATTGATGCTGGATATAAAATTCGCTTTGAAACTTCTGTTGAGAATCAAGAATATTACAAAGATGATGTAGAATTTGAATTAACATCAGAAAACGTTAAATCTAAAGTTGAAGGAAAAGGATTTATTCGTTACATAAGAATAATGCCACAATAAAAAATTTTATAATGACGATTTCCATTTGGAGATATAGCCACTTAACGTTGGCTATATCTTCTACCTTATTTATTGTACTAGCTTCTATAACTGGTATTATCTTAGCTTTTGAACCAATTTCTGATAAACTTTCTCCTTATGATGTTGTAGATATTAATACAGTTTCTATTCAAGAAACCATTGCTGTTTTACAAAAAAATTATGATGAAGTTATTACTTTAGATGTTGATGAAAATGGTTTTGTAGCTGCAAATGTTGTTTTAAAAAACGGTAAAAGCGATACTTTTTATATCAACCCCAAAACGGGAGAAAAAGTTGGTGAAATTGTACAAAAAAAACCAATTTTTGAATTTGCAACAAATTTACATCGTTCATTATTTTTAAAATCTACGGGTAGGTTTATTATTGGTTTTGTTTCTTTTTTACTTTTATTAATTAGTATAACTGGCGTTATTTTAATTGCAAAAAGACAAGGAGGTTTTTCTAAAATATTCTCTAAAATAATTAAAGAAGATTTTAATCAATATTATCATATAATTATTGGTAGATACACGTTAATACCTATTATAATAATTACATTAACAGGTGTATATTTATCTTTAGATCGTTTTTCTGTATTGCCAAAAGATAACAGTAAACATGTAGAAATTGCACAAAACAAGACACAACAAAACAATGCTAGTATTGATTTTTTTCAGTCTACAAAATTAGATGAAGTTAAAAGTATAGAATTCCCGTTTTCTAAAGACGAAGAAGATTATTATTACGTAAAACTTACAGATAAAGAAGTTGCTGTAAATCAAATTACGGGGCAAATTATTAGCCTAAAAAAACAACCTTTAGTAACTTTTGGTGCTTATTATAGCTTGTTACTTCATACCGGAAAAGGCTCTATTTTATGGTCTTTTGTATTATTACTTTCTTGTTTTGCTATTCTATTCTTTATCTTTTCTGGCTTTGCCATGACTTTAAAAAGAAGGAAGAAAACTAGCTTGGTAAAAAATAAATTTACTAAAGACGAAGCCGAATATATAATTCTTGTTGGTTCGGAAACAGGAAGTACCTTTAACTTTGCAACTGCGTTTTACAATGCATTAACTACATCTGGAAAACGAGTTTTTTTATCAGAATTAAACCAATATACAACTTATAAAAAAGCTACTAACATTATTATATTCGCTGCAACTTATGGTGAAGGAGAAGCGCCCATAAACGCGACTAAATTCATTCAAAAAATTGAAAAAGTACAACAACAGAATATTTTAAATTTTTCTGTAGTTGGTTTTGGTTCTAAAGAATATACACAGTATTGCAAGTTTGCTATTTTAGTACATGCAAACTTACAGCTGCAAGACAACTTCACGCCTACTTTACCTATTTTTAAAGTGAATAATCAGTCTTTTTCTGATTTTGACCAATGGTTACAAGAATGGAATGCTTTCTACAAAATGGAACTTACCATCACCTCAGAAAACCTTCTCAGTTCTAAGAAAAAGGAACAAGAGTTTAAAGTGGTGCGTAAAACAGAAATTAATATTGATGAAACTTTTTTAATACAATTAAAATCAACTAAAAAAACAAAATTCGAATCTGGTGATTTACTTTCTATCACTCCAAAAAATGAAACCAGAAGTCGTTTGTACTCTATAGCCAAAGTAGACGACACCATTCTATTAAGTATCAAAAAACATGAGTTCGGACTTTGTTCTAAGTATATCAACAGTTTACATAAAGAAGATACAATGATCGCCAACATTCAAAAAAATGTGGCATTCCGCCTTCCGCAGAAAACAAAAGAAGTTATTTTAATTGCAAACGGAACAGGAATTGCTCCCTTTTTAGGAATGATTCATCAAAAAAAATCAAAAACTAAAGTCCATTTATTTTGGGGGGCAAGAACAAAAGAGTCTTTTAAAATTTACAAAAACGATATACATACTGCCTTAGAGAATAATACACTAACTTCTTTCCACGCCGCATATTCTCAAGAAGAAAAAGAGAAAGTATATGTTCAAGATTTATTAATAAATCACGGAACACTAATTGCAAATACCATACATAATGGAGGTTTAATTATGATTTGTGGATCTATATACATGGAAAAAGGAGTTACCAAAGTATTAGAAGAAATAACTAAAAAACATTTACAATCTTCATTACATAAATTTAAAGAAAACAATCAAATAAAAACTGACTGTTACTAAAAATTAAAAAAAATGTGTCAAAAATCTAGAATAATATCAAGCGTTAAAAACGGAGAAATATCAATCTGTGAAAATTGTAAAAACTACAACCTTGTTTTCAATAATATCTTTTTTCAGTTTGATAAAGAACAACTGAATAAGTTTAGAGAATATGTTGCAGAAATAGATGTTACTTATTGGTTAGACTATAGCGCAAACACAACACAAAAAAGAAAAATACCTGTACCTACTTTTCATCAGAATTTAGTGTTGGTTTTTGACTCTTATGAAATTGAAGAATTAAAAATACTTTTAGGCATTAATACAGGTAACAGAAGTAAAATGATAACGACTGCAGACATTGATTATAGTTTAATCTTGAATTAAAACACGAATTCTAATTCATAAGCAACGGATTCTAAAAGTGATAAAATCAACCTCAACTTCTACGTTACTTTTACAGTGTATTAACACTTAAAAACGTAGAAATTATGAAAACTATATTAAAAAAATCAGTATTTGCAGCAGGTATTATCTTATTAAGCAGTCCGTTTATTAGTTGTGATAATAAGAAAATAATAAAGGAAGATAAAGCAATAGTTCTTGCAGAAAAAGTTGCTCCCATTAAAGATGAAACTACTATAAAAATTACTTCTAGAGAACCCATTGTTTTTATTGCAGGTTTTGACGTAGGAAATGAAACCTATTACACCAACGCTAGAGCTTATTTTGAAGAGAAAAACATCAAAATAATAGACGGACAATATTCTCTAGAAGAAATAATTGTTTGGCTAAATAAAAATGCCAACAAAAATCCTTACGGAGATGTTCATATTGTAAATAACAGCAATCCGTATAAAGGCATGAATTTAGAAACCATTGTTAAAGGTGATAAAATTACCGCAGAAACTTTAAGAAAAACGATCACTCAAGGTACTTTACCAACGCTAAAAAATGTAGTTAATAAAGATACTAAAATAGTTTTTCATGCTTCTGGATTGGTTGAAAATACAGCATTGTTAAAAACGCTAAAAGATGCTTTATCCGCTCCTACATTACCTAAAGTTATTGCGTCTCCTTATTACACCATTTTTAGTGGTAAATTTTCTAACTATTATTTAGCACAACCTTATTATGTATTTTACCCTACAGCTCATTCGCCAGGAAAAATAGATTTATCTAAAGAGATTGCCAATAAATATCCAGAAGAAAAAGACATTAACTGGTATGATGCTTTAAATAATGAAGAAGAAAGATATGTTGGTGATGCGTATACCTCTCAGTTCTCTATACCAATTAAATGGGAGTTTGGTTACCACAATACAGATAATGAAATGCCGATATTTACTTCAGAAAAAGAGGTGATCGATTGGATTAAGCAAAACGAAGAATTAATGGTAGAGATTAATAATTATAACATTCCGTTAGATAAATACAGATGGACATGGAATAGAAAAAACAGCACCTTAATTATTAGAGGTAGAACAACGGGTTTGGTGGTGTTAAAACCCTTAATTAAACCGTATGGAGATTTAAAACACATAGAACCAGACACCAATAACAAACGTTTGTATGCTATAAAGTAAATTGAAATAGAAATTGTGAAATACAGCGTTTTTAAAAATATAAAAACGTTGTATTTAGGTTCCCATTTTCACGGGAATGACAATTTTAAAGGGTTTGAGGTAAAAACCTCAAGATTTTTTTAATTAATAAACGCCATTACACAAAACTAAAAATGAGGTAATGGCGTTTTAATTAGTAAGTTTGTGATTATGAAAATATTTTTTGAAATTTTAAATTCATTAAGTCATTATGTAAATGGTATGCCTAAGAACCGACTGAGTTTATTGTTTTTTCTTTTTTTTATTCTGATAAACCAAACATACTCACAAAACCTACAGCTACAAAATTTTTCTATTTCTGATGGATTACCATCTACTACTATAAATGATATTCAGCAAGACCAAATAGGTTATTTATGGCTGGCAACAGATAAAGGTTATTCCAAATTTGACGGTGTAAATTTCACTAACTACAAACAAGAAAATGCAAATTGTATTTTTATTGAAAAGGATAAAATTTATATCGGTTTAAAAAACGGACTTCTGGTTTTACAGCACAATAAATCTAACTTTTTTGAAAGTAAAGAAATTCTAAAAATAAAATCTATTGGCAATAAAATTATCTTAGCCACTATACAAGGTGTTTGCGAATTAAAAGAAGACACAATACAGCCTTTAGAAATACAGCACCAAATAGATTTCTCTATAATTCATGATATTATTTCCTTTAAAGACATTATTTACATAGCTTCTATAAAAGGCTTATGGAGTATAGATAAACTATACAAACCTTTAAAAATGGATAAACTTATAGAAGAGAATACCACTTCCCTTTTAATAAGCAGCAATCAATTAATTGCAGCAACAGAAATTCAAGGATTAAAAATTATTGATGATCATACTGTTTTAAAAAACATCGCAACAATAGAAAATATTTCTTCCATAAAAAGAGTAAAAGATGAAATTTGGGTGGCTTCTAAAAAAAATGGGTTAGAAATTTTAGATGCCAACACCTACATTTTTAAAAGGAAAATAAACAAATACAATGCATTTATTTCCAGCCAAATAAACACTGTTTTTAAAGACAAGCAAAACTCAATTTGGATTGGTAGTTCAAACAAAGGTTTATACAAATACAATTCTACAACAGAAACGGCTAACCCCAAACTCTTTATTGAAAATATTGCGGTTAATTATAAATCAATAGACTCTTTAAACATAAATAAACTAGCCTTAAAACCAAATGAAAATAACATTTCGTTTTCTTTTAAAACAATCGATTTAAAGAACCCTAAAAACATCGAATACCGTTATCAACTAAATAATGACTTTACGCCTTGGAGTCCTCAAAATAAAGTTGATTTCGCAAATTTAAAGGCAGGAAATTATCAATTTACAGTTCAGTCTAAAGAAGGTAGTTTGCTTAGTAAAAAAATATCTTTTTCTTTTTTTATTGACACTCCTATTTATCAAAAAGCATGGTTTATAATATTATGTGGAGCAATTTTATGTCTGCTTTTAGCGCTTTTTGTTGAGCTACATATAAGAAAACTGAATAAAAAAAATCAGCAAAAAATTGATACTTTAAAAGTAGAAAATCATTTACTGACTTTAGAACAGAAAGCATTGCAGTTGCAAATGAATCCGCATTTTATTTTTAATGTTTTAAACGGAATAAAAGCACTTGGTAATGCTGGAAATTCTAAAGAATTAAATAAAACTATTTCACAATTTTCGGTACTTTTAAGAAGTGTTTTAAACAACTCTCGTTTAGAAGAAATTAGCTTACAAGAAGAAATAGATACCTTAAAAAACTATTTAGATTTAGAACAAAAAATGAATTCAATGTCTTTTAAGTACACTATTGAAACTTCTTTAAATAATATTGATTCAGAAGAAATTTTAATTCCGCCAATGTTATTGCAACCCTTTGTAGAAAATTGTATTAAGCATGCTTTTCAGCCTAATAAAACAGCTGCAAAAATCAAACTTCTTTTTGAAGTTAGAAATAGATTCTTGCATTTTACCATAGAAGATAATGGGATTGGTTTTCATCAATCTAAAAAAGAAAAAGTAAAATCGAATCATCAATCTGTGGCTTTAGAAGTTACCAAAGAACGAATTCAGCATTTATCAAAATACAACTCATTTTCTATTGAAGAAATAAAAGACAAAAATGAAATAAAAGGAACCAAAGTTGGATTTAAAATTCCTTTAAAAACAGATTATTAAAAAAATGGAAAGAAGAAAATTTATAAAAAACACTTTACTTACAGGAGTTGGAGCAAGTATTGTGGGTGGACTTTATTCTTGGCAAATAGAACCTTTTTGGCTTGAATTTGTAAACATAAAAATGCCTATAAAGAATTTACCAAAAAACTTAATAGGGAAAACGTTAATGCAAATTAGCGATATACATGTTGGTAATAAATTTGACTATAAATACATTATCGAATCTTTTAAAAAAGCACAACTTTATAATCCAGATTTTGTTGTATACACAGGGGATTTTGTTTCTTATGAAACACCAGAACAATTTGATCAATTAGAAGAAGTGTTTAAATATGCCGTAAACGGAAAACTAGGAACTGCAGGCGTTTTAGGAAATCATGACTATGGTATTAATTGGCTAGAACCAAAAGTTGCAGATACTATATCTAATATTTTAGATAGAGAGAACATTACTATCCTAAGAAACGATGAAGTTAGTTTTAATGGTTTAAATTTTCTTGGGATTGATGATTATTGGGGTTCTAATTTTAATCCTGTAAATATTATGAATAAATACGATGCTAAAAAAGCAAATGTAGTTCTATGCCATAACCCAGATGTTTGCGACTTAAATGTTTGGAATAATTATAAAGGATGGATTTTATCTGGACATACACATGGCGGACAAGTAAAACCACCATTTTTACCCCCACCTATTCTTCCTGTTAAAAACAAAAGATACTCTTCTGGAGAATTTGACCTATATGATGGTAGAACCTTATATATAAATAGAGCACTCGGTAACTTACACCAAGTAAGATTAAATGTAAGACCAGAAATAACTATTTTTGAATTAGAAGAAGAAGTATAATATGAAAGAACTAACCGCAATTTTAGTAGATGATATGCCTGTAGCATTGGAAATGTTAGCAACTGATGTTTCTAACAATCATCCAGAGATTAAAATTATTGGAAAAGCAAAATCGGTTGTAGAAGCTGCAAAATTGTTACGCAAACAACAACCCGATATTTTGTTTTTAGATATTATGTTAGGAGACGGAACAGGTTTTGATATTCTTGAAATTTTTCCTGATTTAAAGTCGAAAATTATCTTTGTTACTGCGAGTGATGCTTTTGCTATTAAAGCATTTAAGTTTGCAGCAATCGATTATATCTTAAAACCGTATTCCGATGAAGACTTGGCTATTTCAATAGAAAAAGCGCAAAGCCAAATTCAGCCAGATAAAGAACAACTACATGTTTTGCAAGAAGCTGTAACTGCACCTAATAATAAGCCTAATAAAATATCTTTACATACTTCAGAAAAAATAATTGTTGTAAATATTGAAAATATAATCCGTTGTAAGTCTGATAATAATTACACTACCTTTTATTTTAAAGACAATTCAAAAATACTCGTTTCTAAAACATTAAAATATTATGCAGATATGTTAAAGGAAGTCGGTTTTTTAAGAGTACACCAAAGTCATTTAGTAAATACTACCTTTATTAAAGAGTTTATAAAATCTGATGGTGGTTATCTAATGCTTACAGAGGGATCTAATATTCCGGTTTCAGTAAGAAAACGAACTGAAGTACTGGAAGTGCTAAATTCTTTCTAAAAGAGCTAATAAGGATTGTTTATTGCTATTTCAGTAAACCAGTAAACTTTAAGATAAATAAAAGAAATTAAACAAGATATATAGAAGAAGTACTTAAGTGCGCACGAGAAGATTCGAACTTCCACGTTCTTGCGAACACAGCCCCCTCAAGGCTGCGCGTCTACCAATTTCGCCACGTGCGCATTTGTATAAAGCAAAAATGTTAAGCATATTGCTTAACATTTTCTTTGTGACCGGGCTGGGGCTCGAACCCAGGACCCTCTCCTTAAAAGGGAGATGCTCTACCAACTGAGCTACCAGGTCTTTTTTGTAAACCGGTTGCAAATATACTATCAAACATTGGAATAATAAGCATTAAATTGATTTTTTTTTATAGATATTTGCATAAAAACACAAATAGATGAAAATAGTACTTTTAGGTTATATGGCTTCAGGAAAATCTAGTATTGGTAAACGTCTTTCTAAAAAGCTGTCAATGAATTTTTTAGACTTAGATGATTACATTATTGAAAAAGAAAAAATGTCTATTTCTGAAATATTCAAAACCAAAGGAGAAGTCTATTTTAGGTTGATAGAAAACAAATATTTGAAAGAAATTCTAGCAAAAGACAAAGATTTTATCCTTGCTTTAGGTGGCGGAACACCTTGTTATGCAAATAATATGGAAGAAATTAATAATTCTGATGCTAAATCGATCTATTTACAAGGTAGCACCGCTACAATGATAGAGAGACTAATAAGAAAAAAAGCTAAAAGACCATTAATAGCTTCTTTAGGAGATGATCAAATTCCAGAATTTGTTGCAAAGCACCTTTTTGAAAGACGTCCTTTTTATGAACAAGCAAAGACTATTGTAAAAATAGACAATAAAACTAAAGCAGAAGTTGCAGAAGAATTGGAAAACTTATTAAGCTAAATAAGCAATTGCTTCTTTTGCAGAAAACTCTACTTGTATATGTTCTTTTATAGAAGTAGACAGAGAAATTCCTTTAAAATCTGCCTTAACAGGATATTTTTTATGATTTCTATTTACCAATACAGCTGTTTTAAACCTCTTTAAAGGAACGTCTAAAAAGTGCTTAATTCCGTAAATTAGCGTAGTTCCAGAGCTTAAAACATCATCAACTAAAACCAAAGATTTATTTTTATAATCTTCAACATTTAGAGAAGTGGTAATAGGTTTTAAAGGATTTTTTTTATCAATATTAACCTTACAAAGAGTTACTTTTAAAGGTGATATTTCTTGTAAAACTTCCATTAATTTTTCAGCAAAAATAAAGCCATTACCTACAATACCAGCAAGAATAACTTCTTTCTCCGAACTATTTGTTTCATAAATCTGATACGCAATTCTTCTTATTTTTTGAGAAATTTGCAATTGATTTAATATAATGCTACCTGATGTTGTCATATTTCTTCTGTTGTATCTTCTTGATAATCGTCTATATCTCGTCTGTCTTTTTTAGTTGGCCTACCTGTACCCTTTTTTCTATAGTAGTCTTTAGCGTATTTTAAGAGGTCTGTTTTCTCAAACTCCTCTTTAGGCGTTACATCTTTTCTATAAAGATCTACAATTTTGGCTCCAACCCTACTTTCCGGTAAATCTAAAACTTTTATTTGATAATTGATTTGATTTTTTCTAACGAATATCAATTCATCTCCAAACACTTCTTTAGAAGGCTTTAAACTTTTGTTATCTATCTTAACTTGTCCTTTCTTACAAGCTGTAGAAGCCAAACTTCTTGTTTTAAAAACCCTAATACACCACAAATATTTATCAATTCTCATAAAAATAATTAAAATACAACGTTTGTCTTTTTACAAAGGTATAAAATTGGTAAATTGCACGCTCTAATTTTAAGATTAAATGAATAAAATAAAAAATATTTTTGCATTTGCAATTATTTCAATTGCACTATATTCTTGTAGTAACACAAGTTCTGTAGCAGTAGATGATTTTGATTACGAAGCACAAGCTTTAATAGACAATGATACTTTAGTTCAGTTTTTAGAAAATCATTATTATGATACTTCTGTAGACTCTGTAAAAGCAATAGTAGCAGGCCAAACACCTCTTTATGAAACAGTAAGAACCATGGATATTACTGAAAATGATATAGATTATAAACTATATTATTATGTAAATAGCGAAGGCACACCTAATATAGAAAAAGGCTACCCTACAGTAATGGATTCTGTTTTTGTAAAGTATTCTGGTCAAAGAATTGTGGCAACAGATAGCATTAGTCCTGTTTTTGACGCTAACGATGGTGTATGGTTTACGCTTAATGCTGTTATTAGAGGTTGGTCTCATGGTTTTACGAACTTTAAAGGCGGAGACAATGTAACTGAAAACGGACCTATTACTTATGAAAATGGAGGAAAGGGTGTTTTATTTATTCCTTCTAGCTTGGGATACGGAAATGTAGGAAGTGGTAGTATTTTAGCAAATGAAAGTATTTTCTTTTATATTGATTTGTTTGATTTTGTAAAGGATACCGATCATGACAATGATGGAATTCCTTCTATAATGGAAGATCCTGATGGGAATGGAGATCCTAGAGATGATGATACTGATTTAGATGCTGTTCCTAATTATTTTGATGCTGATGATGATAATGATGGTGTTTCAACTATAAATGAAGATGCAAATGGCGATGGAGATCCTACAAACGATTTTAGCGATCCTAACAATCCTGACTTACCAGATTACTTAAATCCTGATATTAATTAAGGAATTGAAAAAAAAACAAAGAACTCTTAAGAAATTAAGAGTTTTTTTTGTCCTAATTTTTCACTTTTCATCAAAATAACGAGACAAGAAACTTTAAGAAATAGAATCGATAAAAACAACTTAAATAAGCACATTAAAAAAGGTTTCTATAACTTTGTTCATATATAATCTCATCAATGGAATACAGCGTATTTTAAAGGTCTTCTGATCTAAAAAATGATAGTAATTCTAAAGGTTTACAGCTTTTAAATGAGTAGAGTTTTACACCAACATTACCATTTAAATCTGTTTTAGATACATTTAGATTAAAACAATATAAACTAACGTTACTAATTACTAAAGTTACAATAAAACAGAAATGCACAACTTGTAGCCTAATATCCACTTTATAAAATCGTAGAATAAATAATAATAGAAAGAGGATTCCAATACCTAATAAACATCAAAATGAACCTCAACAATCCTATTACACTTAGATTAGAAAACAACAGAAAACAAAAAAAGCTCTTGAAAATTTCAAGAGCTTTTTAATATTAAATATCGTATTTATTTACAACTTTAAAGAAAGTCCAAATATTATTTGATTTGTTCTGTTATCTACGGTAAAATTATCTGTAACAAAATTAGCCTCATTGTTAGTCAAGCCTCTTTCCCAACGTACATCTACACCTATATTACCAAACTCTACTCCTACCCCCATTTGAAGCCCAACAGAGAATTTATCAAGTTCATCAGAAGTAAATTCTTTATAACTAATTTCATCATCTAAAATGTATTGAAAAGAAGGACCAATAAAAACATTGGCAAATCCTAAGAATTTTTTACCTACCAAAACAGGTACATCTAATTTCTTAAATGAATAATCATCTGAACCGCTTGCTTGCTCAAATTCTGTCTTAACTTGTGTATAAACAATTTCTGGTCGTAAGTATAAACCACCTAAAACAGGAATATCTCCTCTAAACCACAAACCTACATGATAACCAGTTTTAGCTTCTGCTCCTCCATCTACAATATCTTCTGCAGAGTTTTTAAAAGAGTCTTCTCCTGAATTATTATAGTTTACACCTGCTTTTAAACCAAAATCTACCTGAGCATTTGACAATTGTGTAAATCCAAAGGCCAAACAAAACATTAAAATTACTTTCTTCATCATTTATTATTTTAAGTTACTATTAAAGATATTTAAAATACTAACGCTTTTATTTTCTAGAAATTACTTTTTTAACAGCTTTTACAACTGCAGCAGCGTCTAAACCATATTTAGCCATTAATTGTTCTGGTGTTCCAGATTCTCCAAAAGTATCATCTGTAGCAACAAATTCTTGAGGTGTAGGTGTATTTAAAGCCAATGTTCTTGCAACACTCTCTCCTAATCCTCCTAATTTATTATGCTCTTCTGCAGTAACAATACAACCCGTTTTAGCAACAGACTTTAAAATAATGTCTTCATCTAAAGGTTTAATGGTATGAATATTAATTACCTCTACAGAGATTCCTTCTGCTTCTAATTGTTCAGCAGCTTGTAAAGATTCCCAAACTAAATGCCCAGTTGCAACAATAGTTACATCTGTTCCTTCTGTTAATTGAATTCCTTTACCAATTTCAAATTTTTCATCTGTTGGCATAAATACAGGTACTTTTGGGCGACCAAAACGTAAATATACAGGTCCATCAAAATCTGCAATTGCAATTGTTGCTGCTTTTGTTTGGTTGTAATCACACGTATTAATAACAGTCATTCCTGGTAGCATTTTCATCAACCCAATATCTTCTAATATTTGGTGTGTTGCGCCATCTTCTCCTAAAGTAACTCCTGCATGAGATGCACAAATTTTTACGTTTTTACCAGAATACGCCACAGATTGACGAATTTGGTCATACACTCTACCTGTAGAAAAGTTAGCAAATGTACCTGTAAAAGGAATTTTACCTCCAATAGTTAATCCTGCAGCAATACTAATCATGTTTGCTTCTGCAATACCTATCTGGAAAAATCTTTCAGGGTTTTCTTCAATAAATTGATCCATTTTTAAAGAACCAATTAAATCTGCACATAAGGCAACTACGTTTGGGTTTGTTCTTCCTAATTCTGTTAAACCATCTCCAAAACCTGAACGAGTGTCTTTTTTTTCTGTGTACGTGTATTTTTTCATTATAAATTTGTTGTGTTGTAAAATTTGCGTAAAAATAAACTTTTATTTTACTTTAGAGAAGAGAAAACACATAATAGGTAAAGACTTTTCTAAATATTACAAGCAAGCTTGATAAAAAGCGTAGATAAAAGTGTTTTAAATTGATTTTTAGATTTTTTAAACCAATAGTTCTTCATTTTATAAAACCTCATCAGAAAAAACTTTAGGCACAAAAAAAGCTCCTTATTTCTAAGAAGCTTTGTTTTTTGGGTGGAAGACGGGACTCGAACCCGCGACACTCGGTACCACAAACCGATACTCTAACCAACTGAGCTACAACCACCATATAATTGCGGCTGCAAATATATATCTTTTTTCTAATTCAACAAAATAAAATATTAAATTAATTTACTTAAATTTTCTACAGCCACATAACGCTCTGTAGTAAAGCCTTCTGCAGATTCAACACCAATCAATCTTCCTAAATCTTTTGCTCTATAATCTACACTATCTGTAAAATTCTTACTTGTAATAGGTGTTTCTGGCTCATTACTGGTCGGATCGTAGAACTGAGAAGTGTAGGCTAACACAGATTTCTTCTTAATATCCATAAATCCGGTAACATCAATTACAAAATCTGGAGTTATATTTTTCCATTGTATATAATGATATACTAATTTTGGTCGCCACTTTTCTTGCAACTCTCCTCCTACTTCTGTTTCAATTTTTAAAAGACCACTTAAAAAACATGCATCAGAAACTAAATTACTTCCTTTTGGATGATCTATATGACGATCATCTACAGCATTACACAAAACAATTTCTGGTTGGTACTTTCGTATCATTTTAATAACAGCTAATTGATGTTCTTTATCGTTTGTAAAAAAACCATCAGAAAACCTTAAATTTTCACGTACAGAAACCCCTAAAATATTTGCTGAATTAGCGGCTTCAATATCTCTTAAATCCGCAGAACCACGAGTACCTAATTCGCCTCTTGTAAGATCTACAATTCCTACCTTTTTTCCTAAAGAAATTTCTTTTGCAAGAGTAGCTCCACAACCCAATTCTACATCATCTGGATGGGCCCCAAAAGCCAAAATATCTAATTTCATATATAATGTACTTATTTAATATAAATTAATTTTTCATCAGTTTTTACTATAAAAAACATTCCGTTGTCTTAAAATAGACAACAAATTCATCGTTTTATTAATTAATCTATAACAAAACAATAAATTGAATCATCAAAAATAATCATTTTTTAAAGAAACGTAATAAGAAATTATTTCTATTACGTTTTCGTATTTAATTTTATATAAAGTGGACATCTTTTTGTTAGGATTATCATAAAAATCTGCTGTTCGGCGCCAGTATGATATATGTCATAAAACAACCTCTATAATGTGAGTAATTTTACAGTATAGAAAAACAATAATATAAAAGCCAACAAATTGGCAATTGTAATACACATTAATTAATAAATATAAAATTATGGAAACCAACAGAAACATGGAAACCTACGGATTAAAAAACGTAACTGTAAAATGGAACTTATCTCCTGCTGAACTTCAAAAAATTACTATTGAAAAAGGAATGGGTAAAGAAACCAAAAATGGAACTTTAGCTATTAATACAGGTAAATTTACTGGTAGATCTCCTCAAGATAGATTTATTGTAAAAGATGACTATACAGCAGACAAAGTTTGGTGGGGAAAAACCAACAAACCAGTTTCTCAAGAAAACTTCGATAAATTAAAAGCGAATGTAGTAGATTACTTATCTAACAGAGAATTATATGTAAGAGATGGTTATGTATGTGCAGATCCAACTTACAAAACAGATATTAGAACTGTAACAGAATACCCTTGGTCTAGTTCATTTGTGTTTAACATGTTCTTAAGACCTTCTGAAGAAGAGTTAGCTAATTTTGATGAAGAGTGGTTAGTTTTATGTGCACCAGGTTATGTTTGTGATGATCCAAAAGCATACGGAATTCGTCAAGGAAACTTTTCTATCATTAACTTTACTGATAAAATTGCATTAATTGGTGGTTCTGCTTATACAGGAGAGATTAAAAAAGGTATTTTCTCTGCATTAAACTTAGTGTTACCAGTAGAAAGAGATGTATTACCAATGCACTGTTCTGCAAATGTTGGTGAAGATGGAGATACAGCTATTTTCTTCGGATTATCTGGAACAGGAAAAACAACTTTATCTGCAGATCCAAAAAGAAAATTAATTGGTGATGATGAGCATGGATGGACAGCAGAAAACAATATCTTTAACTTTGAAGGTGGATGTTATGCTAAAGTAATTGATTTATCAGAAGAAAAAGAACCAGATATCTTTAGAGCAATTAAGCCAGGTGCTTTATTAGAAAACGTAGTATTCAATAAAGATGGAGATGTAGATTATATGGATAGCACAATTACACAAAATACACGTGTAAGTTACCCAATTTACCACATAGATAATATTGCAAAACCTTCTTACGCAGGTAACCCTAAAAATATTTTCTTTTTAACTGCAGATGCTTTTGGTGTATTGCCTCCAGTTTCTAAATTAACTCCTGGACAAGCTGCATACCACTTTATCTCTGGATATACTGCTAAAGTTGCAGGTACAGAAGCAGGAATTACAGAGCCAGTACCATCTTTCTCTGCTTGTTTTGGTGAGCCTTTTATGCCATTACACCCAACAAAATACGCTGAAATGTTAAGTAAAAAAATGACTGAAGCAGGTGTAAATGTTTGGTTAATTAACACAGGTTGGTCTGGAGGTCCTTACGGAACTGGTTCTCGTATTAAATTAAAATACACAAGAGCAATGATTACTGAAATTTTAAACGGAAGTTTAGATAACATCGAATTTGAACAACACCCAATTTTCGGATTATTTATGCCAAAATATTGCCCTAACGTACCTACTGAAATGTTAAACCCAATGAATACTTGGATAAACAAAAGTGCATACATTAGTAAAGCAATTCACTTAGCACACTTCTTCCACTTAAACTTCGAAAAATTTGCAAATGAAGCATCAGAGCACATTATTGAAGGTGGTCCATTAATTGATGAACACCACAAATTAGATCACATGTAGAATTTATTATTCCTTTTTACATTAAAAGCAAAGAGTTTAACTCTTTGCTTTTTTTATTGCTTGTAATATATCTTCAATTAGATCTTCTGACTCTTCAATACCTACAGAAAAACGAATTAATCCATCTTTAATTCCTCTTGACAAACGTTCTTCTTCACTTAATAAAGCGTGTGTTGTTTGCACCGGACTTACCGTTGTACTTTCTAAACCTGCTAAACTCATTGATGGTTTTATCAATTGTAAATGATTCTGAAATTTCATGGCATCAATTCCTGCTGATAATTCAAAAGACATCATTGCACCAAAACCTTTCATTTGCTTTTTAGCCAACGCATACTGCGGATGACTTTTTAATCCTGGATAATAAACGGTATCAATATCTGTATTACTTTCTAAAAACTCCGCCATTTTTTTCGCATTTTTAGTCTGTTCTTTTACACGTAAATTCAATGTTTTTAAACTTCTTTCTAACAACCAAACGGTTTGATCACTTAAATTCCCTCCAAAATTGATGGCAGTTTTCCATATTTTCTCAATATGCTCTGTAGTTGCGGCAATGGCTCCTGCAGAAATATCAGAATGTCCTCCCATATATTTAGTAGCAGAATGCAACATAATATCAATTCCGAAATCTATAGGATTCTGATTAATAGGCGATGCAAACGTATTGTCTATCATGGTTAAAATTCCGTTTTCTTTTGCCAAGTCAGCAATTGCTTTCATGTCTGTAATACCTAACAAAGGATTAGAAGGCGTCTCTATATATAAAACTTTGGTATTTTCTTTTATTAAAGGTTTAAAATCTTCTACTTTATCAGATTCTGTAAATGAATACTCAATTCCGAATTTATCAAATTCTGATACAATAAAATTATAGGTTCCTCCGTAAATTACTTGCTGTATAACTACATGGTCTCCTTTTTGTAAAAAAGCAAATAAGGCCGCAGAAATAGCCGCCATACCAGAACCAAAAATTAAAGCATCCTCCGTTTTTTCTAATGCAGCAATCTTCTTGTGCAACATTTCTTGATTAGGAGTATTAAAATAACGCGGATAACGTTTTACATCTACCCCATCAAAAGCATAAGAAGTAGAAGTATATATTGGAGAAACTGCTCCTTTATATTGTTCGTCTTTAACTTCACCAACATGCACACAAGTCGTGTTTATTCCTAGTTTCTTAGATTCTTTCATTTCTATAATTATTTTATGATTGCTAATTTAGTAATTCCTTATGCAATCCACTAAAAAAAACAATATCTTCGTTTTATGATATCTGTATTACTCGTTGGAACTGGAAATGTAGCCACTCATTTATATACTGCTTTTTTAAAAGCTGATACTATTGCTATTACGCAAATTAGTTCTAGAAAATTAGAAAATATCCCAGAAGCAGATCTTACAATTATTGCTGTTTCAGACGATGCAATTGCTGAAGTTTCTTCTAAAACAAATAACAAGTTTGTAGTACACACCTCCGGTGGATGCGCTATTGATGAGTTAAAAAATAAAAATAATAAAGGTGTTTTTTACATGCTACAAACTTTCTCGAAAGGAAAAGAAGTCAATTTTAATGACGTTCCTTTTTGCTTAGAAGCCACCAATAAAAAAGACCAACAATTACTTGATGCAGTTGCAAAATCGATAGGACAAAAAATTTACAAAGTAGATTCAGAACAAAGAAAGGCATTGCATGTTGCCGCTGTCTTTGTAAACAACTTTACCAATCACCTTTATAAAATTGGGAATGATATTTGTACAGAAAATAAAGTCCCTTTTGAGGTTTTGCTTCCTTTAATTAAAGAAACTGCTTCTAAAATTGAATCTTTATCACCAGATAAAGCACAAACAGGACCTGCGGTAAGAAAAGATAAAAAAACAATAAAAAATCATTTAGATTTGTTGAATCTAAATCAACAAGAAATCTACCAACTTTTAACAAAATCAATTCAAAATTCGGTTGATTAAATTTATTTAAAACAAAAAATGTCACTTTTAGCAACGTCTAAAAGTTTTATAAAACATAAATATGGAAATTAGTTACAAACAATTATTACCACAAATAAATACTTTAATTTTTGATGTAGACGGTGTACTTACCAACGGTATGGTTACAATTATGCCCGATGGAGAATTAGTAAGACACATGAATATTAAAGATGGTTATGCTTTAAAAACAGCAGTAGATAAAGGCTTAAATGTTTGTATTATTTCTGGAGGAAAAAACGAAGGAGTTAGAACTCGTTTAGCCAACTTAGGTATAAAAGACATCTATTTAGGCGCTCACGATAAAATTAAGCAATACAACGAATTGGTAGAAAAGTACAATTTAAAACCAGAAAATGTGTTGTATATGGGAGACGATATTCCTGATTATCCTGTAATGAAATTAGTTGGAATGCCTTGTTGCCCAAATGATGCAGCACCAGAAATACAAGCTGTTTCTAAATATATTTCTTACAAAAAAGGTGGCGAAGGTTGCGTAAGAGATGTTATTGAACAAATTTTACGTGTTCAAGGAAAATGGGAAAATAATTTTAATGCAAAATATGACTAAATGTATATTTGTTAAATTTAAAATGATAACTTACAAACCATTAAAATAAATTAGACCTCGCTTATCGATGTCTTTATAAAACAATAAAAACATGAAAAAATCGCTTTTTACATTCGTACTATTAATTATTTCTTTTTCTATGAGTTCACAAACCATTTTTGGAAAATGGAATTCTAAAAATGATGAAACAGGTAAAGTTGACTCTGTTGTAGAAATCTATGAAAAAGACGGAAAAGCCTTTGCGAAAATAATAGACATAAAAAATCCTGACAGAAAAACTGCTGTTTGTAGTTTATGTGAAGGAGAAAATAAAGACAAGCCTATTTTAGGTTTAAATATTTTATCTGGTTTAGAAAAAGATGGTGACGAATGGTCTGGAGGTACTATTTTAGATCCAAGGAACGGTAAAGTATACAAAAGTTATGTTGAATTAGTTAAACCAAATAAATTGAAAGTTCGTGGATATATTGGCCTTTCATTATTCGGTAAAACTACTTACTGGGAAAGAGCTATATAAATTATAATTTCAGTTTTTTTTCAAAATTTCACTAAATTACTATGGAGAACATCCATTTTACAATTGAAAATAAAAGTCTTTCCGCTAAAAGTTCTTTGGTAGAAAACATTTTAAAGGGGACACATAGTTTCCCTAATTTAAAAAACAAAAAAGGACTTTTATTTTCAAATTCTATTTTAGACATCTTTATAGACGAAGAAGCAAAGCACGACACGCAAATCTTAACAAGTAAAGAAAATAGAAGCATAAGAACCTTGTCTAGTGGTGAACAAAAAAAGGCTTTACTAAACTATTTACTGCAACAAAAACCAGACTTTCTTATTTTAGACAGTCCTTTTGAAAGTTTAGATATTGCTTCTGTTTCTAACTTAAAAGAAGATCTTATTGCATTATCTTCAGAAATTATTTTAATTCAGCTTTTTAATAGAAAAGAAGAGATTTTACCAATAATAACACACGTTTTAGAAATTGAGAATGATGAGATTATTGAGAATGTTCCTATAAAAAAATATAATTTTAAAGAAACTAACTTCGAGTTTAAGGGAGAAGTTCCTAAACCGATTACCTTTTACAAAAACATACCAAACCAACTTATATCCTTACAAAATGTAAATGTTGAATATGATGAAAGATCTATTTTAAAAGACATTAATTGGACCATCAATAAAAATGAATTTTGGCATTTAATTGGTCCTAATGGCTCTGGAAAAACCACCATTTTATCCATGATTTATGGAAATAATGTAAAAGCTTTTAGACAAGAAGTCTATTTATTTGGCAAGAAAAAAGGATCTGGAGAAAGTGTTTGGGAAATAAAAGAGAAAATAGGCTATTTTAGTCCTGCTATTTTAGAATTATTCAAAAGAAAAATTAGCATTTCACAAATGGTACTTTCTGGATTTTTTGATAGCGTAGGCTTATACCAAACTCCTACTACACTTCAAATTAAAATAGCAGATGATTGGCTTGAATTATTAAATTTAAAAAACAAAAGAAACACCTCTTTTCAAGATCTTACTACCGCAACTCAAAGATTGGTTTTAATAGCAAGAGCCATGATAAAGCATCCGCCATTATTAATTTTAGACGAACCATTAATCAACCTTGATAACCAAGGAACAGCTATTGTGGTTGCTTTAATTAATAAAATTGTAAAAGAAAGCGACACCACCATACTATTTGTATCTCATAGAGAAGTAGAAAACTTAAATCCTAACTTTATTTATGAACTAACACCTAGTAAAAATGGCTCCACAGGTAAAATAAAAGAAAATAGTTAGTTTTTCTCTTCTAACATTGGTACAAAAGCAAAATCTCCTAACTCGTGTTTTTCGAATTCTGTGGCAGATTTTCTAATAAACAAAGTCATTATTTGTGTTTGGTCTCCAACTGGAATCAATAACCTACCTCCCACTTTTAATTGAGACAATAAAGGCTTTGGTACAAAAGGAGCACCTGCAGTCACTATAATTTTATCGAATGGCGCTTCTACTTTTAAGCCAATATATCCATCTCCAAAAATAAATCGTTTTGGATTATATCCTAACTTAGGCAAAAACAAAGACGTTTTCTTAAATAATTCACGTTGTCTTTCTATAGAATATACTTCTGCTTTTAACTCTAATAAAACAGCGGTTTGGTACCCTGAACCAGTACCGATTTCTAACACTTTTTCACCCGGTTCTACTTGTAATGTTTGCGATTGAAAAGCCACTGTATAAGGCATAGAAATAGTTTGCTCTGCTGCAATAGGAAAAGCTTTGTCTTGATACGCATGAGACTCAAAACTACTATCAATAAATAGATGACGTGGAATTTTACGTACTGCATTCAATACATTTTTATCAATAATCCCTTTTGCGTTTAGTACTTTAGCAAGTTGGTTTCTAAGGCCTTGGTGTTTAGAAGTATCTTTCAATTTTTATAAATTTCTGGAGTCTAAAAATAGTAATTAATCCATATACATAAGCATAAAATTGTATCTTTGTTTTTGGCTGATTTTTAAATCAGTAAAACTAAACTAATGTCCTTATAATGAGCATCGTTGCTGTAAAGCAAGTAAACTAAAATAACAACGATACAAAAGAGTTATTTTACTTTGTTCTAAAAGACTAAAAATATAATATATGCTTAAAGTAGGAGTATTAGGTGCTGGGCACTTAGGAAAAATTCATTTACGATTATTACAACAATCAGACAAATACAACTTAATAGGTTTTTTCGACCCTTCTAAGGAAAACGCAGCAAGTGTTGCAGAAGAATTTGGCTACACCGCTTTTGATTCTGTAGAAGCTTTAATAGATGCTGTGGAAGTTGTAGATATTGTAACACCTACTTTATCTCATTTTGATTGCGCTAAATCTGCTATCGAAAAAGGACGTCATATTTTTATTGAAAAACCCATTACAAAAACTGTTTTAGAAGCGGAAGCTTTAAAAACCTTGGCAAGTCAATTTCATGTCTTAGGACAAGTTGGACATGTAGAGCGTTTTAACCCAGCCTTTACAGCCGTAAAAGATCAAATTGAAAACCCAATGTTTATTGAATGCCATCGTTTGGCAGAATTTAACCCAAGAGGTACAGATGTGCCTGTAGTGTTAGATTTAATGATTCATGATATTGATATTATTCTTTCCGTTGTAAAATCTACCGTAAAAAGTGTACACGCGAGTGGTGTCGCTGTTATTTCTGAAACTCCAGATATTGCAAATGCAAGAATTGAATTCGAAAACGGATGTGTCGCTAATTTAACTGCAAGTAGAATTTCTATGAAAAACATGCGTAAATCTCGCTTTTTTCAAAAGGATGCCTATATTTCTGTTAACTTTTTAAGCAAGGAATCTGAAGTTGTTAGAATGAAAGATGTACCTGCAAACCCAGATGAATTTGCAATGATTTTACAAAATGCAGAAGGTGTTAAGAAACAGATTTATTTCGAGAATCCTGAAGTAGAAAATAACAATGCTATTTTAGATGAATTAGAATCTTTTGCTGGTTCAATAAAAAGCAATACATCTCCTGTAGTAAGTCTAAGACAAGGAACAGAAGCATTAAAAGTTGCACAAATGATTATTGATTGTTTTTAATCGCAGAGCGATAGTCTATTATTTTATTTACCTAAGTGTGGCTTGAAATGAAAAGATTTGTCACGGAAGCATACCTTTTCATTTTGGGTCTAGATTGTTGATTTAAAATAACAAGGAACCTATATTTACTTTAAAAAAGCGAATAGTTTTTTGAATAAGTAATGAAGTTTACAAATAATTGCGTTAGGGATTGAGCGGTTTGTTTGAGCTCTTTTAAGGCACGAAAAAAGCGAGTAGTGAAAACCTGTTAAAACGCCCAAATAAAATAGAATATACATGAAAAACATAGCTATTATTGGAGCTGGAACCATGGGAAATGGAATTGCTCACACCTTTGCTCAGTTTAATTATAACGTAAGTTTAATAGACATTTCTGAAGCTTCTTTAGAGAAAGGAATGAATACCATTGCTAAAAATTTAGATAGAATGGTGGCCAAAGAAAAAATTTCTGAAGCCGATAAAACTCAAACATTAAAAAATATTAGCACTTTTACATCTATTAAAGACGTAGTTAAAAATGCAGATTTAGTAGTGGAAGCTGCTACTGAAAATGCTGTTTTAAAAGCAAAAATTTTTAAAGAATTAGATGAAACCTGTAGTGAAAACACCATTTTAGCAACCAATACTTCTTCTATTTCCATAACGCAAATTGCAGCAGCAACTAACAGGGCTGATAAGGTTATTGGAATGCATTTTATGAATCCGGTGCCGATTATGAAATTGGTGGAAATTATTAGGGGTTACAATACTTCTAATGACGTGATGGAAACCATTGTTTCGCTTTCTAAAAAGATTAGTAAAACTCCGGTGGAAGTAAATGATTACCCTGGTTTTGTGGCAAACAGAATTTTAATGCCAATGATTAACGAATCTATTGAAACGTTATATAATAATGTTGCCGGAGTAGAAGAAATTGACACGGTAATGAAACTTGGTATGGCGCACCCAATGGGACCTTTACAATTGGCAGATTTTATTGGTTTAGATGTTTGTTTGTCTATTATGAATGTTTTATACGATGGTTTTAAAAACCCTAAATACGCTCCTTGTCCGTTATTAGTAAACATGGTAATGGCAGGTAAATTAGGTGTAAAATCTGGTGAAGGTTTTTATGATTATTCAGAAAGCAGAAAGGCAGAAAAAGTTGCTAAAATGTTTTCATAATCTCTATTTTCTAGAGTAATAACTTTCTATAAATGCACAAAAAGTACTATCTATTTTTCTTATTCTTTATACTGATATACGCTGTAAAAGCACAAGAAAATAAAAAAGGAATTCTAAACATTAAAAAGGTAGGGGTTTTATATAATACTGTAAATGCTAAAAACTTTATATTTGAAGATGAAGATTATAAATACACTTCAAAGACCTTAAAGTTACAAGCTTTTTACAACTTAGGAAAATGGAGGTCTTTTGATTTTGAATTGATTGTTCAACCGCAAATACAGGTTATAAAACATCAATTATTAAACTCCTATTTCGTATTACCTTCAGAAGAAAATTTTGAGGATAAAATAATTGAATTTACAACGCCTAAAACAATGCATTTATATGCATTTGAATTGGGCTTTGTGATAAAGAGAGAGATTGTTAAAAACTTAGATTTTCAGTTTACAGCAGGTCTAGGCGTAGCAACTATAGACACCAGAACAGAACGTTTGGCAAAAGGTTTTACATTTTTAGAAAATGCTTCTCTAGGATTCTCTTATAAAACTACTAAAAAAACAGCTTTATATATTGGAAGTAATATAGGACACATTTCTAACCTTGATTTTCAGTCTCCAAATAATGGATATACTTTTTTAGGGTTTGAAGTTGGTGTTTCTTATGTGCTAGATTAAAGGCTATACTTAAAATAAAATTCCTATTAGAACCTGAAATGAATTTCAGGTTCTAATAGGAATTGATTATTGAGGTAATATGATGCTGAAACAAGTTCAGCATGACAAGTTTTACTTATTTACCCAACCAAGAATTCAACATCCAGATAGTTTTTTCTTGCTCTGCAATAAAATCACTCATCATAGAGTTTGTACCTTCGTCATTTGCCTCATCTGAAGATTCTAGTATCGTTCTTTCGTTTTTTAATAATTCTGAAAGTGAGTTAACAACCAACTCTACACCTTCTACATCATTAGAAATATTTTTTCCAACAGGAACTGTTGCCAAGTTTATATAATCTGTAAAAGTATGTAATGGCTTACCTTGTAATGTTAAAATACGTTCTGCAATCTCATCTATTTTTACTTGAGAATCTGTATAAAACTCTTCAAACTTTACATGTAATTCAAAGAAGTTTTTACCTTTTATATTCCAGTGCAATCCTCTTAAATTCTGATAATAAATTTGAAAATTTGCTAACAAACCGTTTAATTCATCTACTAAATTTGCAGTTTCTTTTTTATCTAATCCTAATATTGACTTGTTCATGATATTGTTTTTTTTTGATACATCAAATTTATGAGAAATTTAACCAGATAATGCATCATTATAATTGATAGTTTTAATATCTTTATCAAAAAATTTTATACATAATGACTATTACCCAATTAAAATATGTTTTATCTGTTGCAGAATACCAAAATTTCACGGTCGCCGCAGAGCACAGCTTTGTAACACAACCAACGCTGAGTATGCAAATTCAAAAATTGGAGGACGAATTAGGTGTTAAGATATTTAATAGATCTAAGAAACCAATTGAGCTAACTGAAGTTGGTAAAAAAATCGTAGAACAGGCAAAAGTAATTGTAGATGAAAGCAATAGAATTTTAGATATTGTTCATCAACAAAAAGGATATATAGGAGGCGAATTTAAATTAGGAATTATTCCTACAATCATGCCTACACTATTGCCAATGTTTTTACAAAACTTCACTAAAAAGTATCCGAAAGTAAAGTTGATTATTGAAGAATTAACTACGGAAGAAATCATAAGAAAATTAACTGATGGACACATCGATGCAGGTCTTGCTGCGACTCCGCTAGAAAATGAAGCGATAAAAGAAAGACCTTTATATTATGAGCCTTTTGTTGGGTTGATACCACAGAACCATAGATTATCTAAAAACAAAACCATTACTGCAGAAGAGTTAGAAATGGAAGATATCTTATTACTAGAAGACGGACATTGTTTTAAAGATAGCATCATTAATTTATGCAGCACTAGAAAAGTAGATAATAAAAAAGGATTCCAATTAGAAAGTGGAAGTTTTGACACTTTAATTAAACTATCTAAAGAAGGATTAGGAATGACATTGCTACCTTACCTACACACTTTAGACTTAAATGATGAAGATAAAAGTCATTTAAGAGAATTTACAACACCTCCTCCAGCGAGAGAAGTGAGTTTAATTTATCATAAATCTCAATTGAAAATGCAATTAATTGAAGCTCTAAAGAAAACAATAGATGGTGTTGTTAGAGGTGCCATTTCTTTTTCTGATGTAAAGATTATTAGTCCGTTACAGAAGAAATAAATAGTATTAAACACCATGGCAAATACTAACTGAATCTAACAAATTAGCATAAATGAAAATAGGGAATATTGATTGTAATAGAATTGATTCTCGAATAAAGATTGTTAAATCAATTTTTAAACCTTTTCAAAAGCAATTGAATAAAATCACAAGACTATGTGAGGATGATTCTTTTGATTATTGGGATACTATTTATGCAGATGACACAGAACACTTAGTTGGAACAGCTTTTATAGTCCTACAAAATTATATAAATAGTAGTATTTCCGATTTATATCCTGAAATGAAAAAACTGCATTTAAAGTATTCGATAGGCGAAAAAGTTCAAGGAAATTCTAAAATAACAAAAATAGAATTAATTATTACTTTAGCTAATTACTATAAACATAGAGATTTACCAAGTGAGTTACATAAAAACACGACTAGACCGCTTGACGATTTAAACATTGAGTATAAAGAAATTTACGATATCAATAATAATAATTTTCATCATAGAATAGGTTCAAATTCACCTGTTTTTAATGGATTCAGTATGTTATCTGAAAAATGGGATTTTAATGATCTATTTCAAATTATAGAAGAATGGCGTGAAAACCTATGGATTACAGAACAAAAAAAAGGAAGCTAAAATAGCTTCCTTTTTTTATGTAAAAATATTTCTTTAAACTTTAAGAATACATTTTATCTCTTAATTCTTTAATTTTTGGATCTGATAAATAATCATCAAAAGTAGAATATCTATCAATTACACCTTTTGGCGTTAACTCAATAACTCTATTCGCAACTGTTTGTGCAAACTCATGATCATGTGTTGTAAACAAGATCGTTCCTTTAAAATTGATCAATGAATTATTTAAAGCTTGTATCGATTCTAGATCTAAGTGATTTGTTGGCTCATCTAAAACTAACACATTTCCTCTCTTCATCATCATTCTAGAAAGCATACAACGTACTTTTTCTCCTCCAGAAAGCACGTTACTTTTCTTTAAAGCTTCTTCTCCAGAAAAAATCATTTTCCCTAAGAAACCTCTTAAAAAAACTTCTTCACGTTCTTCTTCTGTTTGCGCATATTGTCTTAACCAATCTACTAAATTTAATTCTCCGTCTTGGAAAAAAGAAGAATTATCTAACGGTAAGTATGACTGTGTTGTTGTAACTCCCCAATCAAATTTACCAGCATCTGCCTTTTCATTATCAGTAATAATTTGATAAAAAGCAGTTACAGCTCTAGAGTTTCTAGAAATTACCGCAATTTTATCACCTTTATTTAAGTTGATATGTACATCATCAAATAATTTATCTCCTTCAAAGTTTTTAGATAAACCTTCTACATTTAAAATCTGATCTCCAGCTTCTCTATCTCTATCAAAAATAATAGCAGGATAACGTCTACTAGATGGTTTAATTTCATCTACATTTAATTTCTCGATCATTTTTTTACGAGAGGTAGCTTGTTTAGATTTAGCCATGTTTGCAGAAAAACGACGGATAAACTCTTCCAATTCCTTTTTCTTTTCTTCTGCCTTTTTATTTTGTTGTGCTCTTTGTCTTGTAGCTAACTGGCTAGACTCATACCAAAATGTATAATTACCAGAATAGTTGTTTATTTTACTATAATCGATATCAGAAATATGTGTACAAACTGCATCTAAAAAGTGTCTATCATGCGAAACTACAATTACACAGTTGTCAAAGTTTGCAATAAAGTTTTCTAACCAAGAAATAGTTTCAAAATCTAAATCGTTGGTAGGTTCATCCATGATTAATACATCTGGATTTCCAAAAAGTGCTTGTGCAATTAATACACGTACCTTTTGTTTACCATCTAAATCTTTCATTTCTGCATAATGCAAATCCTCAGAAATACCTAAGTTAGATAACATTGCTGCAGCATCAGAATCTGCATTCCAACCATTCATCTCTTCAAAAATTATTTGAAGCTCACCAATCTTCTCTGCATTTTCATCTGTATAATCTGCATACAAATCATCAATTTGCTTTTTAATCTTAAACAGCTCTTTGTTCCCCATTACCACTGTCTCTAAAACTGGGAATTCATCAAAGGCATAATGATCTTGCGTTAGCACAGACATTCTTTTACCTTTTTCTAAATGAACTTGCCCAGAAGTTGGCTCTTGAACACCTGAAATAATTTTTAAGAAAGTGGATTTTCCTGCTCCGTTTGCGCCAATAATTCCATAACAGTTTCCTGTTTGAAATTTAGTATTAACATCATCAAACAAAATTCGTTTTCCGAATTGAACAGATAAATTAGAAACTGATAACATACTCTATTATTTTTAATTTTGTGCAAAAGTACAAATTTGATTTATCTTTTACCCCTTGATTTAAAACGGTTTTCAATAAATTATAATTTGGTTTTTATGACCAATTTAAGAACTATTTTAACAATGAATTAACAACAATAGCCTACATGAATACCTAACTTTGTTATAAAGAATAGATCCATAGTGTACATGATTAAAAATCTACTTCATATAATTTTATTAATTACAATTACCGCCTTTGTAGGCTGTACTTCTAATTCTAAAAATACAGCAACTTATTTTGGTGGTAAGATTATAAACCCAAAATCTAAATATGTTGTGTTATTTTCTATGGAAAAAGTAATAGATACTTTGTTCCTTAATAAAGACAATAGATTTTTAGGGAAATTAGAAAATGCCAATGAAGGTTTGTACTATTTTGCACATGGTAATGAAAACCAATTTATCTACTTAGAACAACAAGATAGCTTAATGCTGCGCTTAAACACCTGGGACTTTGATGAATCTATTGTGTATGCAGGTAAAGGTGCAGAAAGAAATAACATTTTAATAGATTGCTTTTTACAAGAAGAAAGAGACAATAAAATGTTTTACAAATTAAATCAATTAACGCCTGATAAATTTATTAAAAAGACAGATTCTTTACTGGTTTTAAAAGATAAAACATTTAAAGAATACGCCATGAACCATCCAGGAGAAACAAAAGGGTTTAACCGCGTTTTAAATGTGGCACTTACCTACCCTATATTTTCTAGAATAGAAAAATATCCTATTGCGCACCTAAGATATAAGCATAAAAAAGACTTTCATAAAGTGAACAAGTCCTTTTATAAGCATAGAGCATCTGCAGGTGTGAATAATGATTCTTTAATGTATTATCAACCTTACTCTAAATACGTTAGAAATTTTTTATATAACAGCACATATTCTTTAGGCCATAAACCAATGACTAATGAATATTCTTCTGACTTTACAGTCGATTTATTAAAAACAATAGACAAGAATATTACATCTGATGCTTCTAAGAATGCTATTCTAAAGCAAACAGTTATTAGTCATTTTTATAAAAAATCTAGTTGCAACGTAAATAAAGAAGCTTTTGAAACTTATTTTAAACTAAGCACAAATACTAAAGACAAAGAACATGTAAAACTATTGCTATTAGATAGTGAAGAATTACATAAAGATCAAGAGTTGGTCGATTTTACCATCACAGATTTAACGAACGACACTTATTCTATAAAAGAGATTACAAAAAACAAAAATACGTTTCTATTGTTCTGGAATCCAGAGAATACAACACCAATGTATATCTCATCTAGAATTAATTATTTAAGTAGACAATTTCCGGATGTACAATTTATTCAAATAAAAATTGATGGAAGTGCACAAGATCGAATAGAGCAATTAGATATTAAAAATCAATTTTTTATTACAGAAGACAGTGAAGCCAATAAGTTCTTAACCAGTAAAATGACAAGATCTATTATCATTAATAAAGAAGGAATTATTACAAATGGTTTTGCTTCTATTTCTTCTAAAAAATTATATTCTGATTTAAAAAAGCTAAGAGATCACTAATTTATTTCGATAATCTAAAAATTAGTTGTACATTTGCACGATTTTTATTCTGAGTCTAACTCATTAATAATCAGGTCGAATTTATAATCGGGTTTGCAGGTGGGCGTTCTGTGAATCCAAAAAAACACAGTAATGTCAACATTTTTAGAATTAGGTTTAAAAGAACCGATTAACAGAGCATTGACGGATTTAGGTTACGAAAAACCTACCGTAATTCAGGAAAAAGCAATTCCACAAATTATTTCATCTACAGACGATTTAAAAGCATTTGCACAAACAGGTACAGGTAAAACTGCTGCTTTTAGTTTGCCAATATTAGAGCTTTTAGATACAAGCAGTAAAAACGTACAAGCAATTATTTTATCACCAACAAGAGAACTTGCAGTTCAGATTGGTAATAATATTAAAGACTTTTGTAAATATTTACCAGATGTTAAAGTAGCTACCGTATATGGTGGTTCTAGTATGGAAGATCAAATTAGATCTTTAAAAAGAGGTGCACAAATAGTAGTTGGAACTCCAGGTAGAACTGTAGATTTAATTAATAGAAGAGCTTTAAAATTAGGAAACGTTCAATGGTTAGTCTTAGACGAAGCTGATGAAATGTTAAACATGGGTTTTAAAGACGAATTAGATAAAGTTTTAGAAGCTACTCCAGAAACAAAACAAACGTTATTGTTTTCTGCAACTTTTCCAAGAGAAGTAGAAGCAATTGCGAAAAACTACATGACTAAGCCAGTAGAAATTACTTCTGGTGAAAAGAACGCAGGTTCAGACAATGTAAGTCACGAGTTTTATGCAGTTACTGAAAGAACTCGTTACCCTGCTTTAAAAAGAATTGCAGATTTAAACCCTGATATTTATGCAATTATCTTTTGTAGAACTCGTAGAGAAACACAAGAGGTTGCAGACAATTTAATAAAAGATGGTTACAGTGCAGATGCTTTACACGGAGATTTATCTCAAGCGCAAAGAGATTCTGTAATGGGTAAATTCCGTAAGAAAACAATTCAAATATTAGTAGCTACAGATGTTGCTGCTCGTGGATTGGATGTAACGGAATTAACACACGTAATAAATCATAAATTACCAGACCAGATAGAAAACTACACACACAGAAGTGGTAGAACTGGTAGAGCTGGTAATAAAGGTATTTCTATTGTTTTAGTTAACGGTAAAGAAAAAGGGAAATTACGCCAGATTGAAAGAATCATTAAGAAGAAATTCTTAGAAGGTAAAGTTCCATCTGGAAAAGAAATTGTTCAGAATCAATTAATGAATTTAATTGATAAAGTTCAAAATACGGAAGTAAATGAATCTGAAATGGAGGAATTTTTACCAAGTATTTATAAAAAACTAGAATCTTTAGATAGAGAAGAGTTAATCAAGAAATTTGTTTCTTTAGAATTTAATACGATGTTAAAGTATTATGAAAACTCTAAAGATTTAAATGATTTATCTTCTAGAGATAACTCTAGAGCTAGAATGGAGAATGAAAACATGACCCGTTTCTTTATCAATATTGGTAGAAAAGACAACTTAAACCCAGGTAAATTAATTGGTTTAATTAATGACCAAAACATTGGAGATAAGATTGAAATTGGTTCTATAGATATTTTAGACACTTTCTCTTTCTTTGAACTTGATAAAAATTTCGAAGACCAAACATTAGAAGCTTTTGCTAGCAATCAACCAGATTTTGACGGACGCTCTGTAAATATAGAGATTACTAAGAAAGAACGTTCTGGTGGTGGACGAAGAGGTGGTAAAAAACCTTTCGGTAAAAAAGAAGGAGGCGGTTTTGGAAGACGTAGAGGTTCTGAAGGTTCATCTAGAGGAGATTCTTCTAGTAGAGGAAGATCTGACAGACGTTCTTCTGATAGACCAGACAGATCAGATAGAAGTTCTGGAAGTGGTTCTGGAGAAAGAAGATCTTCTGGCGGTTTTGGAAGAAAACGTAGAGAAAGTTAAATAGTATTAAACTATATATACAAACCTCATCATTTTAAAATGATGAGGTTTTTTTATGCCTAAAAATTTAACATTATTTAAAACCATTATATAGAAAGACGCTTACCTGAATGATCACTTAAATTCAATTAATTTCCTTAATATTTCAAATTCATTTGGTAACTTATATACGAAACCGATTTCTTAGATTTTTAAAGAATATGATAAATGTTATAGATATATTTTTCTTTCATAACCTACATTTGTAAAGATATTAATCAACTTAAAATAAATTAAAATCATGAACAGGTTTGTAGCCATTATCGTAATTTTTGCACTGATAAGTATAACATCTTGTAAATCTGATAAAACAGAGACACATACAAAAGAACACCAACCACATTGGAGCTATGATGGAGAAACTTCTCCTGAACATTGGGTAGAAATAGAAAAAAATTCTGATTGCGATGGTAATAGGCAATCTCCTATTAATATTATAGATATTGATACAAAACCTACACAACAAAAAGATACTCTGTTAAAAGTATTATATACCCCAAAAACAGCATTAAAACAAGTTACTAATAACGGACATTCTATTCAGTTTGATTTTGAAGCTGGAGATTCTATACAATATCACGGAGAGATCTATCACCTATCTCAATTGCATTTTCATGAGCCTTCTGAACATACCATAAACGGTATACGCTATCCCTTAGAAATTCACTTAGTACACAAAAGTAAATCTAACGCGTATACAGTTATGAGTGTTTTAGCTAAAGAAGGTGCAAAAAGTCAGTTATTTGAATTCTTTGAAAGCTTTTTACCTATAAAAGTAAATACAACTAAAGAGATTAACCAATCCTCAGACCTAACAACCTTATTTCCAAAAAACAAAAACTTTTATACTTATGGTGGTTCTCTAACAACACCTCCATGTACAGAAAATGTAAATTGGATTATTTTTAAAGAACCTATTATTGTTTCTGTTGATGAAGTTTTAAAATTAAAGAACAATATGCCAAAAAACAATTATAGAAATGAGCAACCATTAAATAACAGAGAAGTATCTATAAATACGTTTCAATAAAATTTTAAATATTTTAGAAACCTGATAAATATCATATAATGCTTTCTAAACAATATATAATTTAGGTGTTCTAATAAAGAATTTATTGAAAAATAGGATCTATTTTTTTAATTCTTTTTAGATTAAAGTGTTGCAATCTCTATCATATATGATCCCTAAATCATTTGAGACTGTTTCACTTTTTATTTTTTTTCCATATAATTATCAATATGAATTATTCCCTAATTCTGAAAAGGTTTTACAACTTTATGAAAAATAAAAATTAGAGATCCAAACTTCTAAACACAAAAAACCGAGCTATAAAGCTCGGTTTTTTATAATATCTAAAAAGATAAAAAATTACACCATAGAAGCTGCAATCTTTTTATAAGTACCGTTTTCTAACAATTCTCTAATTGCAGAAAATGCAGTAATTGTTTCGTCTATATCTTCTTGTGTATGTGTTGTAGTTGGAATTAATCTTAAAATAATTAATCCTTTTGGTATTACAGGATATACAACAATAGAACAAAAAATTCCGTGGTTTTCACGTAAATCATTTACCATAGCCATTGCTTCTGGTATATCACCTTTTAAAAATACTGGTGTAATACATGTTTGTGTAGTTCCTAAATCGAAACCTGCATCACGTAAACCAGATTGTAAAGCATTTGTGTTTCTCCACAAAGTTTCTTTTAATTCTGGCATTGTACGTAACATATCTAAACGTTTTAATGCTCCTTTTACCATTGCCATTGGCAACGATTTAGCAAACATTTGAGAACGCATATTGTATTGTAAATACTGTATTACTTCTTTATTACCTGCAAAGAAAGCTCCAATACCAGCCATAGATTTTGCAAACGTTGCAAAATAAACATCTATTTCATCTTGTACTCCTTGCTCTACTCCTGTTCCTTTACCGTCTTTACCTAAGGTACCAAAACCATGAGCATCATCTACTAAAAGTCTAAAATTATATTCTTTTTTAAAGGCAACAATTTCTCTTAAACGACCTTGCTCTCCACGCATTCCAAAAACACCTTCAGAAATCACTAAGATTCCACCGCCTGTTTTCTCTGCCATTCTTTGAGCACGCTTAATGTTTTTCTCAAAACTTTCCATGTCGTTATGCTTGTAAACAAAACGTTTACCAGCATGCAAACGAACACCATCTATAATACACGCATGTGTATCCATGTCATAGACAATAATATCGTTTTTAGTTACTAAAGCATCAATAGCAGACACCATACCTTGGTATCCAAAGTTCACCAAATATGCAGCGTCTTTTTCAACAAATTCTGCACACTCTTTTTCTAATTGTTCATGAAATTCTGTATGTCCAGACATCATTCTGGCACCCATTGGGTAAGCCATACCATGTTCTGCAGCTGCAGCACCATCTACCTTTAAAACTTCAGGATGATTAGCCAAACCTAAATAATCGTTGATACTCCAAGTAACAACTTTCTTACCATTAAAAGACATTCTGTTAGAGATTGGTCCTTCTAACTTAGGAAAAACATAATAGCCTTCTGCTTGTTTTGCCCATTTACCTAAGGGACCTTTATCTGCTTCTATTCTTTCAAATAAATCTTTCGCCATGTGCTCTATTTTATTATTGTTATTCGAAACGCAAAGGAACTGCTTTTTTTGCAGTTAATCAAATTGCGTTTATTTCTATTCTTTTTACAAAAATTTGTTTTCTTTCATCCAATCATCGCTATAAATTTTATTCATATAACGAGATCCATGATCTGCAAAAATTAACACTACAAAACTATCTTCATTAAACATATCTTTTGCAGCATATTGTTTGGTGGCTTGCATAACAGCTCCACTTGTATATCCTGGAAAAATACCTTCTTTTCTAACAATGTTTCTAGCCTCTAAAGCAGCTTCTTTATCAGATACTTTTTCATAGATATCTATCACATCAAAATCGGTAGCCGTAGGAATTAAGTTTTTACCCAACCCTTCAATTTTATACGGACTTACTTCATTTAAATCTAACTCTCTAGTTTCGTGATATTTCTTTAATACAGAACCTATTGCATCAACACCTAAAACCTTAATATTCGGGTTTTGTTCTTTTAAATATTTCCCAGAACCAGATATTGTACCTCCTGTACCACTTGCAACCACTAAATGTGTGATTTTACCTCCTGTTTGTTCCCAAATTTCTGGTCCAGTTGTTCTATAATGTGCCTCTGTATTTAGCTCATTAAAGTACTGATTTATATAAACTGAATTCTTTGTTTTTTTATGTATTGCTTTCGCTACTTCATAATAAGATCTTGGGTCTTCTGGTGCTACGTTTGCTGGACAAACATGTACCTCTGCTCCCATAGATTTTAGTAAATCAATTTTATCTTTAGAAGATTTATCACTTACTGCTAATATACATTTATACCCTTTAACAATACTTATCATTGCCAAACTAAAACCAGTATTCCCCGAAGTAGTTTCTACAATGGTAGCTCCCTTTTTAAGGATGCCTTTTTTCTCTGCATTTTGTACAATGTGTAAAGCAATTCTATCTTTAGCTGAATGACCCGGATTAAAAGCTTCGAACTTTGCGTAATAGGCACCAGGTAGATTTTTGGTAATCTTATGAAGTTTAATTAGTGGGGTTTCACCTACTAAATCTAATATTGAATTGGTAATTCCTTTGTTTCTCGTCATTCTCTCACTGTTCTCAAAGTAAATGTCATTACGATTTTGCGCTACGTATTTATCTTTTATTGCTAAAAATAGCTTCGTTACGCTCGCAATGACACTTATATGATCTTTGATTCTTGCAGCAAAAGTACGGTTAATCCTTAAATACTGAAACTGTTTTTAATACTTAATTTATTTGGTATCTAATTTATCTTCTAATGCTAAAAAGAAAGAATACATTTTAGCTGTTTCTTTTAAAGCATCAAAACGCCCCGAAGCACCTCCGTGTCCTGCTTCCATATTTGTTTCTAATAACAGTAAATTGTTGTCTGTTTTTAACTCACGTAATTTTGCAACCCACTTTGCTGGCTCCCAATATTGTACTTGAGAATCATGAAAACCTGTAGTAACTAAAATATTCGGGTAGTCTTTTGCTTTTACTTGGTCATAAGGTGAATACGATTTTATATAATCGTAATATTCTTTGTCGTTTGGATTTCCCCATTCGTCATATTCTCCCGTAGTAAGTGGAATGCTATCATCTAACATCGTAGAAATTACATCTACAAAAGGTACAGAAGCAATAATTCCGTTATACAATTCTGGATTCATATTTACAATAGCTCCCATTAACAAACCTCCTGCAGAACCTCCCATAGCGTATAAATGTTCTGGTGATGTGTAGTTGTTATCAATTAAATACTGAGAACAATCGATAAAATCATTAAAAGTATTTTTCTTATTCAACATTTTACCGTCTTCATACCATTCTCTTCCTAGGTATTCGCTACCGCGGATGTGCGCCAACGCATACACAAAACCTCTATCTAATAAACTTAAACGAGTGGTAGAAAAACTATCTGGAATGGTGTATCCGTAAGAACCATATGCATATTGCAATACCGGTGTATTATTATTTAGCTCTGTATCTTTATGATAAACCAAAGAAATAGCTACCTTTTTACCATCTCTAGCACTTGCCCAAACACGTCTACTAACGTAGTTTTCTTTGTTGAATTTACCTCCTAAAACTTCTTGTTCCTTTTTAACCTCTTTAGATTGATCTTTCATATTAAAATCAATCACAGAACTTGGAGTTGTAAAAGAATTGTATGAATAACGAATTACATCAGTATCAAAATCTGGATTAGCATACACGCCTACAGAATAAGTTTCCTCATTAAAAGGTAAGTAGTAATCTTTTGTTTCATCCCAACGCTTAATACGTATTTTATTTAAGCCATTAGTACGCTCTTCTAAAACTAAATAGTCTTTAAATATTGAAAAATCTTCTAATAAAGTATCATCTCTATGCGGAATTACATCTACCCAATTCTCTTTGGTAGTATTTGTAATTGGAGTTTTCATCAACTTAAAGTTGATAGCATTATCTTTATTGGTTAACAAGTAAAAATAATCTCCAAAATGCGCAACACTATATTCTAAATCTCTTTCTCTAGGTTGTAGCATTGTAAATGCTCCTGTTGGATTGTCTGCATCTAAATACTGTGCTTCTGTAGAGATTGTATTGTAAGAACCAATAATAATGTATTTATCAGATTTAGATTTGGTTACATACGTACCAAATGTATCATCATCTTCATGAAAAACTTCCACATCTTCAGAGGTTGGTGTACCTAAAACATGTCTAAAAACCTTTTCACTTCTTAACGTTTCTGGGTTCTTTTTGGTGTAAAAAATAGTTTTATTATCGTTTGCCCAAACAGAGCCACCTGTTGTATTTTCTATAATATCTTTATAAATTTCGCCAGTTTCTAAGTTTTTAATTCTTAAAAAATACTGTCTTCTACTTACTGTGTCTGTTGCAAAAACGGCTAATTTATTATCCGAAGAAATATTTAAACCTCCTAATTGATAATAATCGAAATCTTTAGCCATTTCGTTTACATTAAAAAGCACTTCTTCGTCTGCTTCTAAATTTTCCTTTTTACGGCTATAAATTGGGTATTGGTTCCCTATTTCATAACGCGTAATATAATAATAACCGTTGTCTTTATAAGGTACAGAAGAATCGTCTTCTTTTATTCTACCTTTCATTTCTTCGAATAATTCTTCTTGAAACGGTTTTGTATATGCAGTTACCTCATTATAATAGGTATTTTCCTCTTCTAAATAATTTACTACTTTTTCAGTTTGAGTGTCTTTATCTATGGCGTTTTTTTGCTCATCAGACAAACGCATCCAAAAATAATTATCTATTCTAACATCTCCGTGTTTTTCTAACTTAGTAGGCTGTTTTTCTGCTACTGGAGTTTTTGCATCTGTACTTTTCATGGTCTCATTTTTACAAGCGGTTGCAAATGTAAGGCTTAATACAACGAAAGGAATAACTATTTTTCTCATTTTTGGTTGATTTAAATTCTTATAAAAATACTAAATTTGTAACAAACTTAAATTTTAATAAAAAAATATGTTAGGAGACTTATCAGGAATGATGAATAAGCTTAAAGAAGCTCAGCAAAAAGTAGAAGAAACAAAAACAAGATTAAATTCTGTTTTAGTAGATGAAGTAGCCGCAGATGGTAAACTAAAAATAACTTTAACAGCAAACAGAGAAATTAAATCTATTTCTATAGATAATTCTTTGTTAGAAGATCCCGAAGAATTAGAAGACTATTTAATTCTTGCTTTAAATAAAGCCATCGAAAAAGCAACCAAAATTAATGATGCAGAAATGGCTGTTGCCGCTAAAAGCGGAATGCCAAACATACCAGGAATGGACATGTTTAAATAATTACAGATGTTTTTAAGTACAAATGATTATTTACTGCCTTGTTTAAATAAATCTCTTTTCGGGATAGATTGCCCAGGTTGCGGAATTCAGAGGGCATTTATGCTGCTTACAAAAGGAGACTTTGTAGCTGCATTTAAAATGTATCCTGCAATTTACACGTTACTATTATTTGGTCTATTTATATTGATAACCTTTAAATTTAGGTTTAAAAACAAGCAAAAAATAATTATATCTTTTGCAACCATAAACGTGCTTGTTATTGTAATTAGTTACTGTATTAAAATGAAACCTTTATTTACACTTTAAAAAAAATCAATGGAAAAACAAAATTTACCCAATGCAACCACTTCTTTAGTACTTGGTATTTTATCTTTGGTAACTTGTATTTGTTACGGAATTATAGGACTGCCTTTAGGTATTATCGCTTTAGTTTTAGGTAACAAAGCTATAAAAGAATACAATTTAAACCCAGAGAACTACAATAGCGTTGGTAACGCTACTGCAGGGAAAATAACAGGAATTATTGGTATCATCTTAAACGCAATTTTTTTATTGGTAATTGTATGGTTCTTTTACCAAATAGGTTTAGCAACTTTAGAAGACCCAGCCTTATTAGAACAAAGAATAAATGAGATCTTTGGGCAATAATACCAATATATAGTAAACTACTAATACTGTAATTCTTACCAAGAGTTACAGTATTTTTTTTCAATTCATTCATATTTAACGTTATATAAACACATTAAAGAGTGTCTAAATTGTATTTTTGCTGTTGATATTTAATCAACTTAAAAAAATGACAAATACCGAAAAAAAGAAGAAGTCTTTAGTCTCAAAAATTCTTAAATGGGGTTCTATAACTGCTCTTGTATTGATAATAGCAGTAATTTCAATTCCCTTTCTGTTTAAAGATAAAATTGTAGTTATGGTAACCAATACCATTAATAACAATATAAACGCTACGGTAACTTTTAAAGAAGCAGACCTTAGTTTACTTAAACACTTTCCATTAATTAGTTTAACGGTAAACGATGTGGTTGTAGCTAATAAAGCACCGTTTGTTGGTGATACTTTATTCAATACAAAAGAATTAAGCTTATCTTTAAAACTAACAGAACTTTTTAAAAACTCTGAAGAAACGCTTTCAATAAAAAGTATTTCTACCAAAGAAGGAGATGTCAATATTATATTTGATAAAGAAGGAAATGGAAATTTTGATATAGCAATAGCTTCCGAAGAAACGCCTACAACAAGTAGCGAAAGTACTTTTTCTTTAAACATTGAAGACTATGAGTTAGAAGACATCAATTTTAATTACATAGACAGAGGTAGCAACACCAAAATGAGTTTAGATAGTATTTACCATTCTGGTGAAGGAAATTTTGCTGAAGATGTTTTTAACTTAGATACCCAAACAACAGGTTATTTATCTTTAGACCTAGACAAAACGAATTATTTAAGTAATGTAAAAATTTCTTTAGACGCCGTACTTGGTATCGATTTAAAAAACAGCAAATACACCTTTAAAGAAAATACAGGCTATATAAATCAATTGCCTTTAGAGTTTGATGGTTTTGTTCAATTAGTTGATGAAAACCAATTATATAACCTTAATTTTAAAACCCCAACCTCATCTTTTAAAAATGCATTGGCTTTATTACCTAAACAATATGCAGGTAATTTAGAATCTATTAAAACGGAAGGTAATTTTGAAGTAAATGGTGTGGTAAAAGGGACTTTATCAGAAACTACAATTCCTTCATTTAATATCGAAATTATTTCTAAAAACGCCTTGTTTAAATATGCCGATTTACCAAAATCTGTAACCAACATAAACATAGATACTAAAATTGTAAACAAAACAGGTTTTGTTAAAGACACCTATGTAAATATTGATCAATTCAACTTTAAAATTGATGATGACACCTTTGCTGCCAATGGAAATTTCAAAAACATTACCACCAATCCATATATTAATTTAACAGCAAAAGGAACTATTAACTTAGCTAATATTGGGAAAGTGTATCCTGTTGAATTAGAAAATGCCTTAGCAGGTGTTTTAAAGGCAGATATTACAACGAATTTTGATATGAATTCTGTTGAAAAAGAAAACTATCAAAATATTAAAAACGCTGGTGAAGTTACCGTAACTGATTTTAAATATGAAGGAGCTGATGTTGCCAACCCTTTTTACATCAACAAAACAAAAGTTACTTTTAACACCAACACCATTACACTAAATGAGTTTGATGCAAAAACAGGAACTTCCGATTTATCTATAAAAGGAAACCTAGACAATTTTTATGGTTTTATATTTAAAAATGATGTGCTAAAAGGAAACTTTACTTTAAACTCTAACAATCTTAAAGTAGCCGATTTTATTGCTGAAGATGCAACGCCACAAACCAATACAGAAACCAAAGAAACCAGTACTTCTCCTTTAAAAATTCCTGCATTTTTAGATGTTAAGTTTACAGCCAATGCAAAAAAAGTAGTGTATGATAATATAAACTTAACCAATGTTTCTGGTGATCTTTATATACATGATGAAACGGTTGATTTAAAAAACCTAAAAACGGATGTATTTGGAGGGAATATTGCTTTTGAAGGAAATGTTTCTACCCAAGGAAGTACCCCTAAATTTAAAATGGATTTAAACCTATCTAAATTAAATATTGGAGAATCTTTTGGTTCTTTAGAAATGTTAAAATCTATTGCTCCAATAGCAAAAGCAATTGAAGGAAAAATGAATTCTACAATTACTGTCTCTGGTGATTTAAATAAAGATATGACACCTAATCTAAAAACCATTACTGGAAATTTATTAGGACAGTTGTTAGACACTAAACTAAAAGCTAGTAATTCTAAAATGTTAACTACACTAACAGAAAAAGTAAGTTTTTTAGATATAAATAAACTAAACTTAAACGAAGCTACTGGTGCATTTTCTTTTAAAGATGGTAAAGTTACTGTAAAACCAATTCCTTTAAACTATCAAGATATTGGCTTAACAATTTCAGGGACACATGGTTTTGATCAATCTATGAATTATAACTTAGTTTTTGATGTTCCTGTAAAATATTTAGGTACAGATGTAACCAATATAATAGCTAAACTAACAGCTAAAGATGCTGCAAATATTAAAAGTATTCCTGTAAACGGAACATTAACGGGTAGTTTTAATAGTCCTAAATTTACTTCTAATATTAAAGATGCAACGGCAAACCTAGTTAAGGATTTGGTTGAAAAACAAAAAAATCAATTGATAAATCAAGGAAAAGATAAGTTGAAAGATTTAATAAGTGGTGACACTAAAAAGGATTCTACTAGCACAGAAACTGCAAAAGACAAGGTTACCGATAAAGTAAAAGATGTTTTAGGTGGTCTTTTTGGAAATAAAAAGAAAGATACTGTTAAGAAAAATTAATAAGGTTCTTCTAATTAATACAACAATTCTCATAAGCCATATCAAAAGGGTATTTCACGTTATTTAATAAACTGAAATATCCTTTTGTATGGTTTTATTATTTCCTGTATAGATACATCCTAAAGAACTTATTTAATATTAAATAGAAATCATAGTATGGCATCCATCTAAAAAAAAACTATTTACAATGATGTTTAGCTGGTTTATTCTATATAAATCAGTTTCGTTTATGAGAGATATTCAAAATCTATATTTTTATCATTTATAAAAAATATAACAACTAGACCACTAACCTAATAATTAGTAGACTTAGTAAAAAGCAAAGAATATTAAAAACCGTAAGTAATAGAAATTATGTTACGATTTAAACTTATTGTGTGATTAAAAATAGTTGTAAAGCTTTGTAAATAAAAAAGCAACTTATTTCTAAGTTGCTTTAAAAGTTTAAAATGGTGATAAAATATTTTGGGGGAAAATTAAACATTTTGGGGAATCACTTATTATGTAATCAAATATAAATAATAAGTCTAAATTTTACACAAAAAAATAGGTAACAAAAAGTAACAAAGTACTTTTCAAACGTAACAAAAAGTAACAAAAAAACAATGTATTAACAGTAATCGATTAAAAGTCAATTATTTAAACAAAAAAAAACAAGCTATACTTCTAACTTTTGAATAAACATCTCTAATTTTTCACCTTTAGGTACATTCATTTTCTTTCTTATTCTATAGCGTGTAACTTTTATTGCATCTGAACTTGAATTTCTAATTGATGCTATTTCTTTAACCGATAAATTTAACCTTAATAATGAGCATACTTCTCTTTCTGTTTTAGTAAGCTCTTTATAAGTAGTAACTAACATATTATCAAAACCATCATTAATTATATCAATCTTATTTTTAAGCAAAGTTAATTTACTATCTGTTGTAATTTGTTGCTGAATTTTAAAAGATAAATCTTTAATATAGTTTTTCACTTCAACTGAATCAATAGATTCTCTTTGATTTTTAAGTTTTAATAAAAGTTGTTTTAAAAACTCTAATCTCATTGAATTATCTGCAACTAAACTTCTTATATCTGTTTCAGATCTTTTAAACTTTTGCTGTAAAACTTCTTTTTTAATTTTCTCTTTTTCTAAATTTCCTTGTATTATTTTATTTTTATTAACTGAATTTCTATATAGTAAAACAACAAGAGGAATACCCAATAATAAAAAAACAAAAATTATAATTAAGTACAATCTCTTTTCAAAAACTTCTTCTTGATTTAATATTTGCAAATTTTTGGTTTCTACCTTGTGCTTATTTTCTAACTCAGTCTCTTCAAGTGTGTTTGTTAATTGAGATTTAATAATAGAGTCTGAATAAATTTTATGTTTTTGTTGATATAGGTAAGCTGCTTTATAATTTTTCAATGAATAGTTAACCTTTGAAATTGAGCTATAAGATTTTGCTAACCTCAGTTTAAAATTTTCCTCTTCTGCTACTACAATAGCAGAATCTAAATATTTCTCAGCTTTATCGTATTCGTCCAATTCACTATATGCGGCCGCAATGTTATGATAACTTACAGTTATAAGTAGTTTCTTATTTTCCTTTTTAGCATATTTTAAAACTAAACTTCTAATATTTATTACCTCAGCATATCTTCCCTGTTTATAATACGTATTCGCTATGTTATTATAAACATTATAAACTCTATTTTCTTTCTTTATTTTTTTAAAAAGGTAAAGCGCTTTATTATAAAAATAAATTGATGAATCTAATTTTTTTAATCTAGTATAGTAATTCCCTAAATGTAGATAACCTTTTCCTCTTAATGTTTCACTTCCTCCTTCACTTAATTTCAATCCTTTTTTATAGAATTCAAATTCTTTATCCATTTGGTTTTTATATCGATATACATATCCAATATCAAAATAAACAGAAGCTAAACGTTCTATATCATTATTATCTTTAAAGATATCTTTTGCTTTATTAAAATACCTAAGACTCGTACTTAAATTACCTTCATTTTTCTCTACAAATCCTAATTTAAATAAAGCCCTACCTTCCATCAAATTATTCTTACCCTTATTTAAAGCCAAAGCTTCTCGATAAAAATATTCCGCTTTATTACTATTTTTAGAATAAAAATACTCGCCACATTCATATAAAAACAGTGCTTTTTTTTCGTCTGTTTTTATAGATTTTACAATTTCTTTTTTTGAAATAAAAATAGAATCTAGATTCTGAGAGTTGCTTTTTAAAATAAAAAGAAATAAAAAGAAGAATATAGTTTTGAAGTACATTTTTTTGTTAGTGCTATTTTTACTTTTACAAAACAATAGATATCACAAAAGTTAAAGCAAAATACAACTAAAATTAATATCAATAAAAAAAACGATGTAAAAAAAAGGCAAAACGAATCGTTTTGCCTTTTTTATCTTTTAAGAAACCCATTCTTTAGGATTTTCTAAAACCTTAATCAACCTTTCTTCTTCAGAATTTTCTTCTGGTTGATGGTTGTATTTCCATTGTACAATTGGCGGTAAACTCATTAAAATACTTTCTATCCTTCCGTTTGTCTTTAAGCCAAACAAAGTACCTCTATCATGCACTAAATTGAATTCTACATAACGTCCTCGTCTTACCTCTTGCCAATCTTTATGTTCTTTTGTAAACGAAATTTCTTTTCGTTTTTCTACAATTGGCACATAACTTTCTAAGAAACTATCTCCTACTTCTGTTACAAAATTGAATCTATCTTCTATAGAAAATTCTTCAGTTTCCTTTTGATAATCGAAAAATAAACCTCCTATTCCTCTTGCTTCATTTCTGTGAGCATTCCAGAAATACTCATCACAAACTTTTTTAAACTTCGGATAAAATTCTGGATCATGTTGGTCACAAGCAGATTTACATACTGTATGGAAATGAGTAGCATCTTCATCAAATAAATAATACGGCGTTAAATCTTGTCCACCACCAAACCACTGTGTAACGATGTTTCCTGCTTCGTCATACATTTCAAAATAGCGCCAATTTGCGTGCACTGTTGGCACAAATGGACTTATTGGATGTAAAACGAGACTCAATCCACAAGCAAAGAAATTTCCTTCTTTTACTTTAAACTGCTTCCTTAACGCTTCTGGTAATTCGCCATGAACAGCAGATATGTTTACACCACCTTTTTCAAAAACTTTTCCGTTTTCAATCACACGAGTTCTTCCACCTCCACCTTCTTCTCTTTTCCAAAGGTCTTCTTGAAATTTAGCTCCGCCATCTACCTCCTCTAACTTAGAAGTAATTGTGTCTTGTAAGTTTTCTATGTATTTATAAAATTGATCTTTCATTTAATTGCAATTTTAGTCATATTTATTTTTTTAGTGGTTAGCAATAGCGTTTCTACTACAGCCAAAAAGCAGTAATAAAAAAAACCAAAACTAATAGCCGTATGTGGTCTTTCCATAAACTCTCCACTTGCTGTTAAAGTTTCAAAATATCCAGACGAATTTAAAAATTCTTGTGTTAGTCCTAATTCTCCAAAAACACCATTTGAAAAAAGAGTGATAAAGATAAGTATAAAGTATAAAATTGCTGCCGAAATAGAAAACAGTATCGCTCTACTTCGTATCTGAATATCGACTTCTGAAAATGCAAAGCGCATTCTATTTAATACAACTAACAAGTATATAATTAATATATCATTGCCTTCCATTGCTGACGAAAATCCCCAGGCAAATAAACCATAAAAAGGCACCAACAGAAACAAAGATAATCTTTTAGGCATAACAGCCATAAATACACCTGAATGTACCATTATAAACTCAAAAACCATTAAGATAGCCATTGAAGATATTTTAGAAACATCAGAAGCTTCTGGTTGAAACCAAATAACAGAAAATTGATAAGCAATAATAAGTTTCATTATTATGCCTGCATACTCAAAAGGTTTGTCGTATTTTTTTAAAAAATTCACTTACTATTTTCGGTATTTAATAAGGCCACCGTTTTTACAGATGCAGCTGTTACAGAAAGTGGTAAAACGATAATGATTCCTATAATTGGAATTAACATACAGAGCATAAAAACAATTCCATTACCAATAGCAAAACCTTTCTTTTTTCCTACAAAGTTGATGCTATCTTTATAATTAAAATGTCTTTCTAAAGTATAATCCATATTTCCGAAACCGACATAATAAGCTTGTAATAAAAATAATAAAGCGGTAAAAACAATTCCTATTAAGGGAATAAAACTTAATAATAACAACGGAATCGTTAACATTAATTCTTTACTTATGTTTCTTAAACTAATTCTAATACCTCTAATTAATTGTTCTTGAAAGCTCGTTTTTCTGTGGTTGTCTTTTAAATCTCCAATGATATGAATTTCTATCTTTTCTGATACAGGACTCATAAATGGTGCTGATAAAGCCATTACAATATGCTTGTACAGTAAAAAACCAATAACCAAAACAAAGAGTCCTCCAATTACAGATGTAATGGTTGTAAATGTTTCTTTTCCCCAATCCCAAATCCAGATTTTAGCTAAAAAAGCACCAATATTATCTGATAATCCGTAGGCTGTAAAACCAATAATTGTTGCCGTTACCACACTAATTACTATGGGAATTATAAAATATTTCCAAAGTTTTAATTGAGATATTAAACCAAAAGAACCTGCGTAGGCACTAATACCTGAAAGTATATTTTTAATCATTAGCGTTGGCTTGCGTTAGCGATTGAAATGGCATCCTTTTTTAATGTCAGTTCGAGTAAATTTGCTTTTTTGCAAATTTGTATCGAGAACAAATTAAAAAAGATATAATGTAAAGCGCGACTTTGTGTTGTTTTTTCAACACAAAGTAACGCCCAAATATTTATTTTATGAAGCTTTATACTCTTTTACCGCGTCTATAAATGCTTTTGCATTTTCTAACGGAATGTTAGGTAAAATACCATGACCAAGGTTTACAACTAACTTGTCTTTACCAAATTCATTAATCATTTGATGTACCATTGTTTTAATAACTTCCGGTGGCGAAAACAATCTTGTAGGATCGAAATTACCTTGTAAAGTAATATTGCCTCCAGACAATTTACGGGCAGTTTTTGGAGAACACGTCCAATCTACACCTAAAGCCGAAGCGCCAGATTTAGACATCTCGTCTAAAGCAAACCAACAACCTTTACCAAAAGCAATTACCGGAGTACTATCTTTTAAAGCATCGATAATTTGCTGCATATATTGCCAAGAAAATTCTTGATAATCTACTGGAGATAACATTCCTCCCCAAGAATCAAAAACCTGAACGGCATCTACACCAGCTTCAACTTTTGCTTTTAAATACGCAATAGTTGTGTCTGTAATTTTTTGTAATAAAGAATGTGCTACCACAGGGTTTGTGAAACATAATTCTTTTGCTTTATCAAAGTTTTTAGAACCTTGTCCTTGTACACAATAACAAAGAATTGTCCAAGGTGAACCTGCAAAACCGATTAATGGCACTTCATCATTCAGCTTTTCTTTGGTTGCTTTAATAGCTTCCATAACATAGCCTAAAGTATCTTGAATATCTGGAACAATTACGGAATCTAAATCTTTTTGAGTACGAATTGGATTCGGTAAATAAGGTCCGAAATCTGGTTTCATTTCCACATGAATATTCATTGCTTGTGGAATTACCAAGATATCTGAAAACAGAATTGCAGCATCCATTCCGTATCTACGAATTGGTTGCACCGTAATTTCTGATGCTAACTCTGGAGTTTGGCAACGTGTAAAAAAATCGTACTTTTTCTTGATTTCTTGAAATTCTGGTAAATATCTACCTGCTTGACGCATCATCCAAACTGGTGGACGGTCTACAGTTTCTCCTTTTAAAGCTCTTAAAAATAAATCGTTTTTTATCATCTTATATGTTTTTGTTACCTAGGTTGTATTCTTCTTCCCCTAAGCAGTAATTTTCTATATCTTTATTATTTCCATACACCACTAAAACGTCATTTTCCATCACTATGGTTTCTGAATTTACTCGCCCAATACTCTGTTTAACACTATGTTTTTTACCCATAAAATTTCGTTCATATTTCTCACGAATAATAGTAATTAAGGTCAGTTGATATTTATTTGTGGTATCTAATTCTTTTAATGTTTTACCAATAAAATCTTTTTTTGCTTTTACTTCTGAAATCGTAAAATTATCGTCCAATTGATAGTTTTCTAAAGTAGATTTAAAATTGATTTGCTTGGTTAATCGGTTTGCTGAATCTTGTTCTGGATGTATAATAGCGTATACTCCCATCGCTTCGAGCACTGTATCATGAATAGAAGATAATGCACGACTGATAATTTTTACATCACATAGTTTTTTTACAATTGCTGTGGTAATAATTGCGGCTCCTTCATTCTCCCCAATAGCAACAATAACCTTATCGGCATCTTTTAATGGTACCGCATTGTAAGCTAGTTCATTGGTAGAATCCATACAAATGGCATGAGAAACTTGGTCTTTTAATAAGTTAATTTTCTCCATTTGTTTGTCTATAGCAATTACTTCGTTGCCAGTTTCGGTTAGCCTTAATGCGAGTGCGTGTCCAAAATTTCCAAGTCCAATAACTATTATTTTCATTTGTATAAATTTATTTAATTCGTTATAAACTAGCCTTAGTTAATTAAAATATTTTCTTTTGGATATTCATAAAATTGATGATTGATTTGTCGTAATAAACCAATCATTAAATTGAGCATTCCTATTCTACCTATAAACATGACCAAAATGATAACGTATTTGCTAGACTCTGTTAATATGGGCGTAAAATTTAAGCTTAATCCAACGGTACTATATGCCGAAAAACATTCAAAAATAACAGATAATATTGGAGTGTCTTTGGGTTCAAAAATTAATAAAGCCAGAATAGCAGTTCCAATTACAATAAGCGAGATACATAAAATTGCAAAGGCTCTACTTGTTGATTCTGATGAAATCCGTTTTCCAAATATTTCTGTACGACTTTTACCTCTAGAAACCGTAAAAATATTTAATGTTGCTAATGCAATAGTGCTTGTTTTTACACCACCTCCTGTTGATGCAGGAGAGGCTCCAACCCACATTAAAAATATTACAAACAATAATGATGGCACAGTCATTTGGCTATAATCTATCACATTAAACCCAGCTGTTCTAGGACTTACCGAATTAAACGCAGCATTTGTGAGTTTACCTACAATTGTAGTATGCTCTAGCATCGTATTATTATATTCTGAAATAAAGAAAAACACCCACCCCGTAACAAGCAAGATAGCCGTAGTATAGATTACAATTTTTGTATTTAATGTAATAATTGGCACGCGTTTATGTATCGTATTTTTTTGAAATAACTCTATAACCGATATTTTAATTTTTTTGTAGAAATTAAATATAATATTGTGCCCTAAACCACCAAAAATAATAAGCATCATAATAACCCATTGAAAGCTATAATTAAAACGGATACTTTCTTGAAATAATCCAGAAGGAATAATAGAAAAACCGGCATTACAAAATGCTGAAATAGAATGAAATACAGAAAAGAACAACTTGTTTTTAATTACCATATTATCTGCCACTGAAAAATAGATAAATACCGCACCAATTAGTTCTAAAACAACCGTAAAGGCAACTACATTCAATGCCGCTCTAAAAACATCTTTCAATCCTTCTTGAGCAAGAAAATCGCGTGTATTTAAACCTTCTTTAAAGGAAGAACTTCCTCTAAAAAAAAAAGCAAAAAATGAGGTAAAAGTCAAAATCCCTAACCCACCTAATTGAATTAAAACCAATATAATAGATTGTCCTATCGTGGTAAAATCATGACTGGTATCTAAAACAGCTAAACCCGTAACACAAACCGAACTTGTAGCCGTAAAAAGAGCATTTGTAAATGTTATTCCATTAGAGGTAGCACTTGGTAGCATCAATAAGAATGCTCCTAAAACAGCTAAAATGAAAAAACTCCCTACAAATACAATAGCAGGGTTAAAGTAAACTTCATAAATGTAGCGAACTAAAACAAGTAACCTTAAAAGAAAGTATAAAATAAGCCCAAACTCTAGAGTTGGTTTTATTTTCTGTAAGATAAAATGATAATCATTATTAAAATGAACAACAGAAACAACAATAGAAATAATAAGTAAAACAGCAATAATTGCAATGTTTACTAATGCAATATTCTTGGTTTTCTTATATTTTCCAGCAAAAAACTTAATGGCGTTAAACACCAATAATGCGGTAGATAAAACGATTAATCCAAAAACATGTGGTGATGTAAAGTTATCTGCATGATCGTAACCAAAATCAAAAACAATAAAAAACAATACAATAATATCGAAAAACCGATAAATGTAATTTAGTAATGATTGTTTTCTTAATTTAGGCATTTTAATACTTAATTACTTTCTGCAACCTTTTTCATTCCTGCATCAATAGCTTTACTTATTTTCTTAATATCCTTGTCTGATAAAGCTGATGATAAAAACCATGCTTCAAACTGACTTGGAGGTAAGAAAACTCCGTTTCTAATCATTTCCCAGAAAAACACTGCAAACTTTTTAGTATCTGATAATTGTGCTTCTACAAAGTTGGTAACTTCACTATTTACAAAGAAAGGATTTAACATAGAACCAAATCTATTTACTGTTAAAGCTACATTGTATTTCTTAGCCGTTTCTAATAAAATTACTTCTAAAATAGCACCAGTTTCTTCAAATTGTTTATACGGATTTTGCTTTTTCAGTTCCGTTAAAGTTGCAATTCCACCTGCCATTGCAATTGGATTTCCACTTAACGTTCCTGCTTGATACATTCCGCCTAAAGGCGCAACTTCTTGCATAATTTCTTCTCTTGCTCCGTAAGCTCCTACGGGGAAACCTCCACCAATAACTTTACCTAAACACGTAATATCTGCTTCTACGCCTAATAATTCTTGCGCTCCACCAAACTTAGAACGGAAACCTGTCATTACCTCATCTACAATTAATAAGGCTCCTTTAGATTCTAAGTATTTTTTTAATTCTACTAAGAAATTATCTTCAGGAACAACAACTCCCATATTACCTGCAATTGGTTCAATAATTACTCCTGCAATATTGTCGTCGTTTTCAAAATGTTTTTTTACACTTTCTAAATCGTTATAATTAGAAATTAATGTGTTCTTAACAGCTCCTTCAGGAACTCCTTTAGAACCGGGTAAACTTAAAGTCATTAAACCAGAACCTGCAGCGACTAATAACGCATCTTGATGCCCATGGTAACAACCTGCAAATTTTATAATTTTATCTTTTCCGGTAAATGCTCTTGCCAAACGGATTCCGCTTAAAACAGCTTCTGTACCAGAATTTACAAAACGGACTTTATCCATTCCTGGAAAAGCATCACAAACTATTTTTGCTAATTTTATTTCGTTTTCTGTTGATGCACCAAAAGAATATCCTTTTTGTAATGCTTTTTCAACAGCTTTTTGTACTTTTTTATGTCTGTGACCTAAAATCATTGGCCCGTAAGAAAGTACTAAATCTATATATTTATTACCATCAACATCGGTAATTTTAGTTCCTTTTGCTTTTTTGATAAACAACGGATTTCCTCCAACTGATGAAAAGGCTCTTACAGGAGAATTTACCGCTCCAACAAGATTTTTTAATCCTTTTTTATATAATTTTTCTGATTTCTTGAATTCCATTTTTCTAGATTTTTGTCTGGTCGAGCGCAGTCGAGACCTTTATAAAACCTCTCGACTGCGCTCGAGGTGACATTGTAACTTTATTTTCTCAACAGTACTCTTGCTGCTTCTTTAGCAAAATACGTAATAATAATATCAGCTCCTGCTCTTTTCATAGACAGTAAGCTTTCCATCATTACTTTTTCACCATCAATCCAACCTTTTTCTGCCGCGGCTTTTACCATTGCATATTCCCCACTTACATTGTAACATGCAATCGGACGGTCGAAATTGTTTTTTAAATCTCTAATAATATCTAAATAAGACAATGCTGGTTTTACCATTAAGATATCAGCTCCTTCTTGATCGTCAAAAGTTGCTTCACGCATTCCCTCGTCTCTGTTTGCAGGATCCATTTGATAGGTTCTTCTGTCTCCAAAGGTTGGTGCAGAATCTGCAGCATCTCTAAAAGGACCGTAAAAAGCCGATGAATATTTTACAGCATACGCCATAATTGGTAAGTCTACAAAGCCTGTATTGTCTAAAGACTGACGAATCATATCAATCGTTCCGTCCATCATTCCAGATGGCGCAACCATATCTACACCTGCTTTTGCATGCGATATAACTTGTTTAGCAATATTGACTAACGTAGCGTCATTATCTACATCATTGTCATGAATAATTCCGCAATGACCGTGAGAAGTATATTCACAAAAACAAACGTCTGTAATTACATATAAACTTGGGTAGTTTTTCTTGATAAAACGAATTGCTTGTTGCATAATTCCGTTATCATTCCAAGTTTCTGTTCCTTCATCATCTTTTGTAGATGGAATTCCGAATAACAAAACAGCAGGAATATTTAATTCAACCACCTCATCTAATTCTTTAGAAATCCGATCTAAAGAAAAACGTTTGATTCCTGGCATAGAAACAATTTCAGTTTCTATATTTTCTCCTTCTTCAATAAAAAGTGGATAAATAAAATCGTCTACAGATACTTTAGTTTCTCTAACTAATCTTCTAATTCCTTCTGTTTTTCTTAATCTACGAGTTCTAAACATCAATTTTTACTTATGTCAGGTCGAGCGCAGTCGAGACCTAATTTATAAAAAACTCTCGACTGCGCTCGAGGAGACATTCTTTATTATTTTGAATAATACAAGTTCACCAATTCTACAAGGATTTAAAAAACTTGCAGAATATTTGTAAACTTGTAATATGCATTAGAGATTGAAACCTTTCGACTTCCCTCAACACAGGCTTCTTCCTTTTTTCTTATTCGAAAAAAGATATAGTGTAAAGCCCATTAAAACGCCCAAATAATTATCTTTTTTAATACCTATAAATTTATATCCCTTGCAGGAAATACGTCTTTATCTTGAATAATACAAGTTCACCAATTCTAGAAGACTATCTACACTTGGCATGTTTGCTACTTCTACTTTTTCAAAATATTTTCTTGCTTCTACTGCTGTAGTTTCTCCAATACAAAAAGCAACTCTATCTGGGTTGTTTTCTTCTAAATAGCTTTCAATTCCTGATGGACTGTAAAACAAAACTCCAGAAACTTCATCATCAATTTTTTCTGAACTTAACATGGTCTTGTAAGCCTCTATTTCAGTTACTTGTATACCTTCAGCTTTTAAAGAAGCTGGTAAAACATCTAACCTTAGATTACTACAAAAATAAGTTACTTTTTTAGTGTCTAATTCTTCTGCTAAGTATTCCGCTAATTTCTTAGCATTTTTTGCAGCATGTGCAACTTTACCAATTCTGTTTTCAATCAGTTTTTTAGTTCTTCTACCTACACAGTAAATATTCTTAAAATTCATTTCATCTCTTGTGAAAGAATTTAAAAGTGCTTCCACTCCATTCTGACTTGTGATAATAACGTTTTTTATTTCGTTTTTCATCACCTTAGCAGGAATTCTATTAAAACGGATTTTAATAAAATCGCTATCTTTTATACCAATTTCTTCTGATAAAATTTCTTTTTGAAGCTCAGAAAGTTTCTTTGTAGAAAATATATTTTGTAATGTTTCAACAGCATCTTCTGCGTCTTCTGCCATTAATTCTTTTCCACCTTTGTTAATTACATAATCTGCACAATCTTTAGCTAAATAACGATGGCTACCAACTTTTGCTGTTTTAGCAACTGAAATCTTTTTAGAACCATCTTTTTTTAATAAAACGCCTCTAAAGCTTATCTCTTCTGTTTTTCCATCAATATAAGCAACAGCACCAATTGGTGCAGAACAACCACCTTCTAAAAGATGTAAAAACTCACGTTCTATTGTTGTACATATTTCTGTTTCTTTATGGTTTAATTGCTCACAAGCATCTAAAGAATAATCATCTTTTTGTAAACAAGTAACCATAATTGTACCTTGTCCTGGTGCAGGAGTCATCCAAGAAAGACTAATAGCGTCTTCTGGTTTTTTTCCAATACGGTATAAACCTGCAGCAGCAAAAATAGCTCCATCCCAAGTTTCACTTTCTTCTAATTTCTGTAAACGAGTATTTACATTTCCTCTTAAACCTTCTACCTTATGTGTTGGATATCTATCTAACCACATTGCTTTTCTACGCAAACTTCCGGTTGCAATAATTCCACCTGGTTGTCCAAAAAACTCTTCATTTCCTTTTAATAGTAAAACATCAGAATAATCATCACGCCTTAAAACAGCTGCTTGTGTAATTCCTTCTGGTAAAACTGTAGGTACATCTTTAAGAGAATGTACAGCAATATCAATATCACCATTTAACATAGCAACATCTAAATTTTTAGTAAAGACACCTGTAACTCCTAAATCATATAAGGGTTTGTCTAAAACAATATCTCCTAAAGATTTTATAGGAACAATTACAGACTCATAGCCTAATTCTTTTAATTCTTTGCGCACTTTATTAGCTTGCCAAAGCGCTAATTCGCTATCACGAGTTCCTATTTTTATTATTTTCTGCATGGAGTTTTTGATTAAGATTTAAAAACCTTATTAATTACTTGTAAGCTTTGTGTAACAGATGTTTCTTCATCTTTTAAGTGTTTCACAAATTGGGTGGTTATTTTCTGTATAAAACGTGACGTTAAAATTTCTGCCTGACTTTCATCAAAACCAGCTATTTTTTTCTTCTGAAAATTAATTTCGTCAGTTGTAATATTTTCTAATGATTTCTTTAAAGCAGCAATTGCAGGCGTAAACCTTCTATGGTTTAACCATTCATTAAACTCTGCTTTATGAGTCTCTATAATTGCTTCTGCATACGGTACTTCTTGCTGACGAACCGCTAAAGTTTCATGTGTAATTTTAGAAAGCTCATCTATATTTACTAAAGTAACATCTTTAAAATCAGCAACATCTTTTGCCACGTTTTCGGGCATCGATAAATCTAAAATTAATAAATCTTTATTTTTAGCAATAAGTTCTTTTGTAATAGTAGGTTTATCTGCTCCTGTAGAAACAATTAAAACATCTGCTTTTTCTATTTCATCAGATAAGTTTTCTATTACTGATTTTCTAATAGTAGCATGTTCTTTTACAAATTCTGTTGTTTTCTCTTCCGTTCTATTAATTAGACAAACAGATTTATTTTGTGTGTATTCTGCTAGGTTTTTACAAGTGTACTTCCCCATTTTACCCAAACCAAAAACTAAAATATTTTTAGAATTATAATCTGGTAAATGTTTAATAAGATATTGAATAGCAGCATAAGAAACAGAGGTTGTCCCAGAGCTTAATCTTGTTTCATTTTTAACTCTTTTACTTGCTTGCAATACAGAGTTAATCAACCTTTCTGAATACGCATTGGTCGTTTTTAAAGATTTTGCTACTTTGTAAGACTGTCTTAATTGCCCTACAATTTCGTAATCTCCTAAAATCTGACTTTCTAAGCCGGTACCAATTCTAAATAACTGATGTATTGCTTCTTGGTTTTTATAAACATTAGAAACTTTAGAGAACTCCTGAATGGTTCCTTCAGAAAACTCACACAACAATTCTATTAGTTGACATGGTCTTTCTGCAAAACCACTTATTTCTGTTCTGTTGCAGGTAGAGATAATAAAGACCCCTTTATACCCTCTCTCTTTTGAAAGTTTTAACAACGAAATTTGATTTTCTTTTGATAAAGAAAATTTTCCACGTGTGTTAGCATCCGCTTTTTTGTAACTAACGCCAATATTATAAAAGTGCTCTTGCCTGTGCTCTTGCATATTATTCTAAAAGTTGGACAAAAGTATAAACTTCAATTAGAAAAAAATGTCGCTTAAAGGACTATTTATATCGTTATATGTTTTTTAATTAATTTTTATCCATAAAACACCCGAAAAGCATTACTTTTGCTACGTAATTGAGTTTTTATTTCTTTTTATATAGAATGATTCTAAATAAAAAAAATGAAACTAAAAAGATAAGATATGTTCAAAAATGTCGGAGAAAGTACATTTGAAGAAATTACTTTAGAAAAAGGGTTTTATGTGCTTCATTTTCAGAACGAAAGTAAAGAAGTAGAAAACTTTGAAAGGAAAATAAATAATGCCTTTATACAAATCCACTTTTGTTTAAGAGGTAAATCTAAATTTTTATTCAATAATGGCACCTACTCTTTTGACGTTCTAGACAATAGAGCAATTTTATTATACAATCCTCAAGGGGTTTTACCAATCAATTTAGAGATTCAACCAAAAACTACATTGGTATCATTGTTAATTTCTATCGAAAAATTTCACTCTTTATTTTCTAAAGAATCTGGTTACATTCCTTTTTTAAGTAATGAGAACAGTAACAAGAAATATTACGACGACACAGAAATAAAACCAACTGTTTCTATTATTTTACAACAAATTATCAATTCTAAAACAAATAACTCTATTAGAGATTTATATGTTAGAGGTAAAGTATACGAATTGTTAAGCATCCATTTTCAGAAAGAAGAAAATCCGGAAGGTGAATTTTGTCCGTTTTTAGTAGATGAACAAAATGTTTTAAAAATTAGAAAAGCCAAAGAAATTATTATTGCAAGATTATCTGAACCACCAAGTTTACAAGAACTAGCGAATGAAATTGGTTTGAACATTAAAAAATTAAAAGAAGGTTTTAAACAAATTTACGGAGATACCGTTTATAGTTTTCTGTTTGATTATAAAATGGAATACGCTAGAAAATTACTAGAGAGCAATCAATATAATGTAAATGAAGTTGGTGTAAAAGTTGGTTATAGTACCTCTAGCCATTTTATTGCAGCCTTTAAAAAGAAATTTGGCACAACGCCTAAGAAGTATGTAATGAGTTTGAAAGAGTAATCAGTAATCAGTAATCAGTAATCAGTAATCAGTAATCAGTAATCAGTAATCAGTAATCAGTAATCAAAATTAAAAAATTGGAACAACTTACACATTACGACATAGAAAATAATCAAAAGCAATTTCCAATAACAATTGTTTGTGATGCCATTAGAACACCAGAAAACATAGGAATGTGTTTTAGAATTTCGGAAAGTTTTGGAGTGCAAAAAATTTATTTTCATGAGAATTCACCTACCACAGAAAATAGAATTGTAAAAAAGACGGCAAGAAATACCGTAAATCAAATTGAACATGACGTTTACAACAATTTTGATGCGCTAATACAGCAATTAAAGCAAGAAGGAAACACCATTATTGGTATAGAGATTACTGATAAAAGTATCGATATTCAAGATTTTAATTTTAAAAATTATGAAAAAATCGTATTACTTTTGGGGAGCGAAAGAAACGGAATTGAAAACATCAATTTACTAGACGAAACAATTGCAATACCAATGTACGGTAGAAACTCTAGTATGAATGTAATACATAGTTTAGCGATTACGTTGTATGAAGTTACAAACCAGTTGGCAGTAAGCAGTAAGCAGTAAGCAGTAAGCAAAAATTAAATTCTGAAACAAGTTCAGAACAAAAAACAAAATAACAAAAGTCTATTTTTCAACCTAAAAACTTGAAATTTTGAAGCTTTGAAACTTTTTTAAATGAAGGGAATATTACTTAACAATTTAGGATCACCAGACTCTACAGAGACACAAGACGTTAAAAATTATTTAGGAGAATTTTTAATGGATGAACGTGTAATTGACATTCCGTATTGGAAACGTTGGTTGCTAATTAACGGAATTATCTTACAAACAAGACCAAAAAAAGCAGGTGCTGCTTATAAAAAAATCTGGTGGAAAGAAGGTTCTCCGTTAGTGGTAATATCTCAAAGATTTACAGATAAAGTAATTAAAAAAGTAGACCTTCCGGTGGCTTTAGCTATGCGTTATGGTTCTATGACCATGGAAAAAGGGATTAAAGAATTGGTCGATAAAGGAGTTACAGAAATCTTTTTAGCACCATTATATCCGCATTACGCCATGTCTTCTTATGAAACGGTTGTTGTAAAGGCTGAAGAAATTTTAGCAGAGAAATATCCGCAAGTAAAATTAGACGTTTTACCTGCTTTTTATAATGAACCAGATTATATAAAAGCAATGAGTAACAACATTGCAAATCATTTAGAAGGGTTTGATTATGATCATATTTTGTTTTCTTATCACGGAATTCCAGAGCGTCATATCATGAAATCTGATGTTACCAAAAACCACTGTAAAATAGACGGTTCTTGTTGCGAACGTAATTCGGTTGCACACCACACATGTTACAGACACCAGTGTTTTGAAACGACCAAAGAAATTGCGAAAACCTTAAATTTAAAAGAAGGTATGTACAGCAATTCTTTTCAATCTCGTTTATTAAAAGACCCTTGGTTAAAACCATATACCGATTTTGAAATCGAGAAATTTCCAGGAGAAGGTAAAAAGAAACTAGCCGTAATTACCCCTGCATTTGTTGCAGATTGTTTAGAAACTTTAGAAGAAATTGCAATGGAAGGAAAAGACGAATTCTTAAAATTTGGTGGTACAGATTATAAACACATCCCTTGTATGAACGATAATGACGATTGGGTAGATGTGATGGTAAAATGGATTAACGACTGGAGAAAGAAGTAAACAGTAGTCAGTCTCTGTAAGCAACTGAAGTTTGTAAAAAACATTAATTCTAGTAAAATTATTAGAAGCTATTTCCTGCTTTACATTATATCTTTTTTCTTCTGTTCTCGATACTAATTTGCAAAAAAAGCAAATTCACTCGAACTGACAGAAAAAAGGATGCCATTTCAATCAGGGCTAAACTTGTTTGCAGGCTAAAAGCTTAATTTAAAATTATACCCATATTATGGATTTCCTTTACGTAAAAGCATTACATATTATCTTCGTAGTAACTTGGTTTGCGGGTTTATTTTACATAATTCGCTTATTTATTTACCATGTAGAAGCAGAAAAAAAACCAGAACCTGCTAAAGAAATTTTACAAACGCAATATAAATTAATGAGCAAAAGGTTGTGGTATATGATTACTTGGCCTTCCGCAATTTTGGCAAGTTTTTTTGCATTTTGGATGTTGTATAAAAATCCAATTTATTTAGAGATGCCTTGGATGCACGTTAAGCTAACCTTTGTTTTAGCCTTATACTTCTACCATTACTCTTGTCAGAAAATATACAAGCAACTACAAAACGATATCATAAAATATTCTGCTTTAAAATTAAGAATATGGAATGAGGTGGCAACACTTATCCTTTTTGCAGTGGTCTTTTTAGTTACGTTACAATCTGCCATCAACTGGATTTGGGGCGTTGCAGGAATCATTCTTTTTGGAGTTTTATTAATGCTAGGTATTAGACTCTACAAAAAAATTAGAGAAAAGAAATCTTGGGAAAAAGCCGAGAGAGAGGTGTTGGAAGACATCAAAGAAAATGAGCACAAGTAAAAACACTCTTACAAAGAATATAAAATGAAATTTGTAACTTTACAATATGGATATAAATCTTCAAAATAAAAAAATTGAATTGATACAATGGTTATCAACTCTAAACGATGTTTCTTTAATTGACAAACTAATAAAAATTAGAGAAAAAGAGAAAACAGACTGGTGGAATGAAATTTCAGTAGCAGAAAGAGAATCTATTAAAAAAGGTTTACTTGATGCGGAAAATGGAAAATTAACTTCTCATTCTAATGCAAAAAAGATTTATGAAAAGTGGCTTTAAAATCTTTTGGACTGACCACGCACTTTCTGAATTAGAACAAACTATAGGATATTTAGAAAACAAATGGACAGAAAAAGAATTGAGAATATTTTCAGCCAAACTAGATCATACAATAGAATTAATTTCAAAATCACCTGAAATATTCCCTACTTCGTTAGGTAAAAAAGGAATTCGAAGAGCAGTTGTGGAAAAACATAACACTTTGTACTATCTAATAAATAATGAAAGTATTGAGATTATATCATTATTTTCAAATCATAAAAATCCGAATAAAATAAAATTATAATACCATTATTAAAAATTGCTACTTGTAGTTTACTTATAAAAATAAACGTCTTTTTTATCTATGTTTTATGTAGTAAACTAATTACTTAAAAACAACGTAACTTTCAGAATAAAAACATGATCTTTTTCTGTAAACAGTCTCAGTTACTCACTGTAAACTGCTACTGAAAACTGTAAACTAAATTACCCTCTTATACTTTGCTCAAACGGAATTCTATTTACTATAGACCTACCTAAAGTAACTTCATCTGCATATTCTAATTCATCACCAACAGAAATTCCACGTGCAATTGTACTCGTAGTAATTTCAAATTTTTCTATTTGTTTAAAAATATAGAAATTGGTTGTATCGCCTTCCATGGTAGAACTTAAAGCAAAAATCAATTCTTTTACTTCTCCGCTTTCCACTTTTTTTACTAAGCTTTCTATTTTTAAATTCTGAGGACCAATTCCTTCAATAGGAGAAATCTTTCCTCCTAAAACATGATACAATCCATTAAATTGAGAGGTGCTTTCTATCGCCATTACATCTCTAATATCCTCTACCACACAGACTATCTCTGGATTTCTTTTTACATTATTACAGATATCACACAAAGCTGTATCAGAAATATTGTGACACTTTTCACAATTCTTTACATCATTTCTTAAATGCAATAAAGCCTCCGATAAAAACTTGGTATTATCCGAAGGTTGTTTTAATAAATGTAATACCAAACGCAATGCAGTTCTTTTACCAATTCCTGGTAAGCGAGAAACTTCATTTACGGCGTTTTCTAAAAGTTTTGATGAAAAATCCATAGCCGTCAAAATTACGAATTATCAATTATCATTTACGAATTAATCCTTTAAAATTTTTAAAAAGTATATCTTCGTAATTGTTAAATCGTAATTCGTAATTTATCTAATGCAACCACTTTACATACTCCTTTTAATAGTCGCTTATTTTACGGTATTAATCGGTATTTCTTACCTCACCGGAAAATCTGCAGACAATAAAACCTTTTTTAAGGCAGATAACTCTTCACCTTGGTATTTAGTTGCTTTTGGTATGATTGGCGCTTCACTTTCTGGCGTTACCTTTATCTCGGTTCCTGGTTGGGTAGAAACAGATTCTATGAGCTATTTTCAAATGGTTTTAGGGTATGTTGTTGGGTATGCAATTATTGGTTTGGTTTTACTTCCGTTGTATTACAAACTGAATCTAACTTCTATTTACACCTATTTACAAGATCGTTTTGGTAATTATTCTTACAAAACTGGCGCTAGTTTCTTTTTACTTTCTAGAATCGTTGGCGCTGCGTTCAGACTCTTTTTAGTTGCAAATGTGTTACAAGCAATTTTATTTGATGCTTACGGCGTTCCGTTTTGGGTAACTGTTTCCATTACTATTTTATTAATTTGGTTATATACTTTTAAAGGAGGTATCAAAACCATTGTATGGACAGATACTTTACAAACTTTATTTATGCTAATTGCGGTAGGCGTTTGTATCTACACCATTTCTAGCGAAATGAAAATTGACAATCTATTTACCTATGTTGCCGATAGCGAAATGTCTAAAACTTTCTTTTTTGATGACATAAAAGCTGGAAATTATTTCTGGAAGCAGTTTTTATCGGGTGCTTTTATTGCTGTTGTAATGACGGGTTTAGACCAAGATATGATGCAAAAAAACTTAACCTGTAGAAATTTAAAAGATGCGCAGAAAAACATGTTTTGGTTTACAATTGTGTTGGTAATTGTCAACTTTTTCTTTTTAGCATTAGGTATTTTATTAACAGATTACGCACAACAAGCAGGAATTGAAGCTCACAAAGACGAGCTTTTTCCAATTATTGCAACACAAGGAAACTTAGGTTTGGCTACTGCCCTATTCTTTTTATTGGGTTTAATTGCAGCAGCTTATTCTAGTGCAGATTCGGCCTTAACTTCATTAACCACTTCTTTTAGTATCGATATTTTAGAGATTGATAAAAAGAAAGATAAAAACGAACAAGAAAAAATTAGAAAGAAGATTCATATTATATTCTCTTTTGTATTGATTGCAACCATTCTAATCTTTAAATATTTTATTGCTGATGCTAGTGTTATTGCAAAAATATTCACGTTTGCAGGTTATACGTACGGACCTTTATTAGGTTTATATGCTTTTGGAATGTTTACTAAAATAAAAGTAAAAGATAAATTGATACCTGCCATTTGCATCATTGCTCCGATTCTTACGTATGTAATTAGTTTTTACTCTAAAGAAAAACTTGGTTTCGACTTTGGCTTTTTTGTATTGGTTTTAAACGGCTTTTTAACCTTTATTGGATTGTATTTAGCAAAGAAGTAATTTGGGTTGTTTCTAAGCTTATTTTTAGATAAATTCGTTAACTTGTGATGTTAAACATTAAACCGTTTGATAACAATTTAGCTACCTACAAGGCTTAAAAAAAATAAATGAAAAAGATAAATAAAATATGGCTTCAACAACAACTAATAAAAAAACCATAGTTGATTTTCTATGGGAATGGGCTGAAAATAATGGAGAGTGGAGTAAACTTTTAATAAGCAAGATTGTACAAACAGAAAATGATTTAATTAATACAGATAGACAATTAGTATTTGACTATTTCTTGCAATCCATAAAACTACATTCAGGATTAACACCTTTAAAAACTATAAAACCAAGTTATACTCCTACTAATAAAAAAATTGAATTAGAAACTTTATCAAATATTCAAGGAGTTAATAGACTCGCCAAAAATCAATCAATACAATTTAGTGAAAATCTTACTGTTATTTTTGGAGAGAATGGAACAGGTAAAACAGGATATGGAAGAATATTAAAAACTCTTGGTTATAGTTATGACAGCCACAACAATATACTTTCAGATATTTATTCAGGTAGCCAACCTCAATCAGCTGATATAAAATTCAAAACAAATAGTAACAGTCAAGTTTTTAATTGGAATGGAAGTAACAAAAATACCGATTTAGAAAATATTTCTGTTTTTAATAATAATTGTGTTCAAATCACACTATCTGATAGACAACTGATAGTTACTCCTATTGGTTTTCATCTATTTAACTTAGTAACTTCTGAATTAAATAAATTACAAGATTTATTTAATATAAAAATTAGTAACTATCCAACTTTATTACCTTGGGTAGATAGTTTGAATAAAGACACGATCCAGAAAAAATATATTTCATCTTTATCTAAAACTTCCTCAGATTTAACTCTAACTCAAATATCAACTTTTTCTAACTTACGAGAGAACGAATTAAAAGATAGTGAGAATGAATTAAAGGATTTAAATAAAACACTTCTTCAAAAAGAAATTGAAAATATTAATTCCTCCATTCTAGAGTTATCTACGATTAAAAAAAGTATTAATGAAGCTAAAACCCTATTAAATAAAGAAAATTGGGAAATCTTAATTAATTTTAACGAACAAATTAAGGTTTTAGAGAGTAAAACGAAAAAAGGGATTAAAGAAATTGCAGAATCAAATGGAATTGATTTTTACGAAACTCAACAATTCCAAACATTTCTTAAATCCGCAGAGGAATATATTAAAATTATTGATAAACCTGATTATCCAACGGAACAAGATAATTGTGTTTATTGTTTACAACCGCTTCAAAGTACAGCTAAAGAATTACTAGACAATTATAGAAATTTATTGAATGATAAGACAGAGGCAAATTTAGAAGTCATCAAAGAGAAAAAATTACTTTTAATAAATCAAATTAAAAAAATTGATACTAGTTTAAATTTTCATCAATCAACTTATGGATTAAATTGTGATAATGAAGCTATCCAACCTAATGAAATTACAGAGTACAATAAAATTTTGGATAAACTGAAAACTACCTTTACAAAAGAAAAAGTTGATAAAGAATCAACCTTTAATTTTGATTATGACAAATACTTAAAAATATTCAACGAGAAAAAAGAAAATATAAACGAAACTTTAAAAATAAAAAAAGAATTATTACTTAACCTAGGTCAAAAAGAAACTCAATTAAAGAGTAAAATTAATGAACTTAAAGATAGAAAGTTTATATCAAAAAAAACAACTGAAATTAAACAAGTAATTTCGAATCATAAAGTTCTTTCAATTCTAAATTCGAATATAAATAAATTTAATACTAATTCAATTAGCCGAAAAACCAGCGAAGCAAGAGATGAATTAGTTCAATCAAATTTTGGAGTCCTTTTTAAAGATGAGCTTAAATCGTTCAGAAAATCACATCTTAAAATTGATTTAAGTTTTGGGACAAATCGAGGTAATTCTAAAATTTCACATAAAATCAACTCATATTCTCTTACAGATATATTGAGCGAAGGAGAACAAAAGGCGATTGCACTTTCAGAATTTCTAACTGAATTACAATTAGACAATATTAAAGCTCCTGTTATTTTTGATGATCCCGTTAATAGTTTAGATCATAATATAATCGATGATGTAGCAAAAAGACTTATTAAACTTTCAAAGGAAAGGCAAGTAGTTATTTTTACACACAGTGTTTTATTGTTCAATAGTTTTTTACATTTTAGTAAACAATCAAGTTTTAAATCACTCAAATATAAATTTTACAACACTAAAAATAATTTTAAAGAAACAGGGTTTGTTACTGAAGCCGAAGAAGAAATTAATAAAGTTAAAAGCTATACCGGTAAAATAAATACCATTCTAAATAATACCCCTAAAGGAAAATCTGAAACTGATTTAGCAGAAGATGGTTATGGGTATTTACGTTCTGCAATAGAATTATTTGTAGAAATTGATATATTTCAAGGAACTGTAAAAAGATATCAGAAAAATATTGCATTAACATCTTTTCTTAAAGTGGACGGAATAAAACTGAATCAGCATAAAGAAAAACTTAATGAGATATTTGAAAGATGTTGCGGTTATATTAAAGGGCATAGTAATCCTGAACAGATTCATAATGACCCTACTCTTATCGAATTAAAATCAGATTTTGATAATTTTATCGCGATAAGAAGTTCTTTTTTAAATTAGTATAAAATGCACAGCAGGTAACAATGGGGCTAAAAAATCGCTAAATTAAATAAGATAAAACATAAAAACATAATTTTAAACATCGGAAAATTGCGTTTTCAAAAGCGCAACTTTCCATATTCTAAACCGTTAGCAAATTCAATAAAAAAAACAAGCATATATCATTTTATAAATAATATGAAAAAATCAATTTCAATCATTGGCTCCGGACCTTCCGCCCTACTCTTAGCAGCGTTTTTAGATATTAAAAAATTTGATGTTACTATTTATGAAAAAAATAAAACAGCAGGTAGAAAACTTTTGGTTGCCGGAAAAGGTGGTTTTAATTTGACACATTCAGAACCTATTCTAGATTTTATTGAACGTTATACTCCTAATGATGTTTTAAAAAATGCTTTATTAAAATTCACCAATGATGATTTTAGAAATTGGCTACAATCCATTGGAATTCCTACCTATATCGGCAGTAGCAAGAGAATTTATCCAGAAGAAGGAATAAAACCAATAACCGTTTTAAATACTATTTTAAATCATTTAAAAGAAAAAGGAATCGTTTTTAAATACGAACACACTTTTTCTGGTTGGGATGTAGAAAGTAATTTAATAATCAATGACAAGATTATTCATTCTGATTACACGGCTTTCTCTTTAGGTGGCGCTAGTTGGAAAATTACTGGTTCTGACGGAAGTTGGTTAGAAACATTTCAAGAAAAAGGCATAAAAACACTACCATTTGAAGCTTCTAACTGTGCTTTTAAAATTGATTGGAATCCAGAATTCATCAAACAGAATGAAGGAAATCCTTTGAAAAATATTGCTATTTCTTGTGCTGACAAAACACAAAAAGGAGAAGCTGTAATTACCAAATTCGGAATAGAAGGAAATGCTATTTACGCCTTGAGTCCGCAGATTAGAGCACAACTAAAATCCGAAGAAAAAGCAATGGTTTACATCGATTTTAAGCCTACTTTTTCTTTGGAAGATGTAAATAATAAAATTGTAAATTCATCTTTTAAAAATACTACTCAAATTTTAAAGAAAGGATTAAAATTAAGCACTTCACAAATAGATTTACTTAAAATTTATCTTTCTAAAGAAGACTATTTAAATGCAGCAGTTTTATCAAAAAACATTAAAAATTTTCCTTTAGAAATTACAGACTTAGGTAAGTTAAATGCAGCGATTTCTACCGTTGGTGGAATTGACATAAATGCTGTAGACACTCATTTTCAATTAGATAAAATCCCAAATCAATTTTGTATTGGAGAAATGTTAAATTGGGATGCTCCAACTGGAGGATATTTAATTCAGGGTTGTGCAAGTTCTGGAGTTTATCTAGCAAAACATATCAATAAAAATCTTTAAAAAGGCTGTTTTAGAGTGTTAATACTCTTAAAATATTCTGTATTTTTACTGTATAGAATTTATATATAATGTCTAAAGATTTAAGTAATTACAGAAAATCCTACGAAAAACAAGAACTTTTAGAAAGTACTTGTCCAGAAAATCCCATGGAATTTTTCCAGACTTGGTTTCTAAAAGCCGATACATCAAACATGGTAGATGAAAGTAATGCCATGACTGTATCTTCCATTGGTTTAGATGGTTTCCCTAAAAGTAGAGTTGTTTTATTAAAAAAATTCACTTGGGAAGGCTTTATATTTTACACCAATTACAATTCGGAAAAAGGAAAAGCAATTGCTGCCAATAACAATATTTGTTTGTCTTTCTTCTGGCCTGCGCTAGAACAACAGATTATTATAAAGGGAAACGCAGAAATATTAGCCGAAAACTTATCTGACGGTTATTTTGATTCTAGACCAGACGGTAGCAAATTAGGTGCCTGGGCATCTAACCAAAGTGCTGTAGTTAGCTCTAGAGAAGAATTAGATGGTAATTTAAAGACTTTTGAAAACCAATTTGAAGGAAAAGAAATACTTAGACCTAAGCATTGGGGCGGTTATTTGGTAAAACCAATTTCTATAGAATTTTGGCAAGGGAGACCAAATAGAATGCATGATAGAATAAGATATACCTTAGAAGAAGATTTTTCTTGGAAAAAAGAAAGATTAGCACCATAAATATTTATATTTACAACTCAACAATTAGAATTGAATGAAAACTTTATACATTGTTAGGCACGCAAAATCTTCTTGGGAATACTCAGGAATAGAAGATATTGACAGACCTCTAAAAAAACGCGGCATAAAAGACGCACATTTAATGTCTAAATTCTTATCAACAGAAATAGACAGACCAGATGTTTTTGTATCAAGTAGTGCCAACAGAGCGCTACATACAGCAATTATTTTTTGTGAAAACTTCGAGTTTCCTTTATCTAACCTTCAAGTAAAAAGACAATTGTACAGCTTTAGCGACGGTTATTTAGTAAAAACAGTAAATGCTTTAGACGATGGTTTTAATTCTGCTATCATTTTTAGCCATGATCACGGTATTAATACCTTTGTAAATAAGTTTGGTAACAAACCTATTTCGCATGTATCTACTTGCGGAGTTGTAGGTATTCAGTTTGAAGATAAACATTGGAAAAACATAAAAAAAGGGAAAACGTTTATGATAGAATTCCCTAAGAACCATAAATAAAATAGTTTGTTAGAAATTAAGAAATATGGAGCTATAGATATTGGATCAAATGCAATTAGATTACTAATATCCAACGTTATAGTATCTGACGACAAAGAGCCTCAGTTTAAAAAATCTTCTTTAGTACGTGTTCCTATTCGTTTAGGAGCAGATGCTTTTGTTGGTGGAATTATCTGCGAGAAAAACATCACCAGAATGATTAATGCTATGGAAGCATTTAAGTTATTAATGGATGTAAATGGTGTAGAAAGATATAAAGCCTGTGCAACTTCTGCGATGCGAGAAGCAGAAAACGGTAAGGAAGTTGTTGAAAAAATTTTTAAAGAAACTGGTGTTAAAATTGATATTATTGGAGGTAAAGAAGAAGCCGCTATAATTTCATCTACAGATCTAAATCAATTAATACAAGGTGATAACTCTTACCTTTATGTTGATGTTGGTGGTGGTAGTACAGAGTTTACCATATTTTCTGAAGGTAAAATTCTTACTTCTAAATCTTTTAAAATGGGAACAGTACGTTTGTTAAGTAACAAAAAAGCTGTGAACAAAGAAATTTTTGCCAACGTAGAAAAATGGATAAAGAAAAATACTAAAGATTTAAAGAAAGTATCTTTAATTGGTTCTGGCGGTAACATTAATAAGTTATTTAAAATGTCTGGACGAGCAGAAGGAAAACCTATTTCTTATATTTATCTGAATGCTCAGTATCAATTCTTAAAACAAATGACGTATGATGAACGCATCTCTGAGTTAAGTTTAAACCCAGATAGAGCAGATGTTATTATACCAGCAACCAAAATTTACTTGTCTGCTATGAAATGGAGTGGAGCTAGAAAAATTTATGTCCCTAAAATTGGACTGTCTGACGGTATCATTAAAAGCTTATTTTACAATAAGTTGTGATTTTTTTATGATTTCTTTAACATAATTTGTATTTTTGGGTAACGTGATGTGACTTACTAAAAAAGTTTGTGTCATAAAACTGAACTATTAACACAAAATACAAGTTTATTATGAAAAAAATTTTACTAAGTGCTACATTATTAATGTTTGGAGCAACAGCGTTTGCTCAAGACTTACCACAGAATCCAGAACCAGGAAAGTGTTATGTTCGATGTAAAACTCCAGAAGTTTGGAAAAACGAAGATGTTACAATAGAAGTAGCTCCGGCTTACAAGAAAATTGTTACGCATCCTGCAGAATACAATACAGTAACTGAAAGAGTATTAGTTAAAGAAGCTGGACAACGTTTAGTTGTTGTACCTGCTGTATGGGAAAACAAAACAGTTAGCTATACTGCCAAAGTAGATGCAAATAAGTTAAGTGTAGTTAATGCTACTTTTAATTCAGATTCTCAAACAATAGAAACAAAAGCTGCTTCTGCTAATTGGGAAATGAGTGAAAAAGCACCTGATTGTGAATCTAGCGATCCTAACGATTGTAGATACTGGTGTTTTGTACCTGTTGCTGCTCAATATGTAACAGTACCTTTAACTAAATTAGATAAAGACGCAACTACTGTATCTAACAAAGTTCCTGGATATGATAAAACATATACTACTAAAGTAATGGTAACGCCACCTACTACTAAATCTATTGAGATTCCTGCAGAATATGGAAGCATCAATAAAACAGTTTTAGTAAAAGATGCATGGCAAGAAGAAGTTACTGTTGATGCTAAATACAAAACGGTTACTAAAGAAATTTTAGTTAATAAAGGTGGATTAACAACTTGGAAAGAGGTTGAATGTGAATTAGTAAACAATACAATTTTACCAATTAACTGGAATTTAGGAAGCGCTACTTTAACTTCTACAGCAAAAGGAATTATCGATACAAGATTATTACCTGTTTTAAAAACTGGTGTATCTGTAGCTTTAGAATCTCATACAGACTCTAGAGGTACTAAATCATCTAACCAAGACTTGTCTGAAAGAAGAGCTCAAGCAGTAACTAACTATTTAATTTCTAAAGGTATTAACCCAAGTAAATTAACTGGTAATGGTTACGGTGAAGCTAAATTAACTAACAGATGTGCTGATGGTGTTTCTTGTACAGAGGCGCAACACAGAGCTAATAGAAGAACTACATTTAGAGTAGTAAATGAAAAATAATTTTATTTTTCTAATATAATTTAGAACAACAAAAACCGAAGCATATTGCTTCGGTTTTTTTATGCAATAAAACTAGATATAAGAACCTATAACAGAAAGTGTTGTTAAGTTATAAGTATATTTTTTCAATAATTTTCGATAACAGATTGAATAAAAGGGTAATAATAATCGGTAAGAATTAACCCTTTTTTATAGCCAATCATTTTTCCTTTGTGATTTACAAACACTAACGTAGGAAAAGATCTTATTTTAAATTTTCTTTTTAATTCATTATTTGCCTCTAACATCTCCGGAGAAATTAAATCTATATTTCTAGGACTATCTGCCTCATACAATACTAAGTCTTTATCTGCAATAGCCTTAAATTTTTCTGTATGAAAAAGTTTCTTATCTAAAACAATACATGGACCACACCAATCTGATCCTGTAAAATAAATAAGTACTGGTTTATTTTCTTTTTTAGACTTCTTTAAAGCATCAGTATAAGAAGGTTCCCAGTTTATATGAACTGATTCTTCTAAATTAACTTCTTGCTCTTCTGTAGGCTGTTCTTGTGCCACAATATATGTAAAGGAAAAAAAACAAATAATAAATCCTAAAATAACTTTTTTCATGAATGGTAATTTCATCAAAAATATCAAAAATAATACCATAAAAAAAACTCCATAGAAAATTCACCTTAATTAGGAATTTAAAAAGGATAATATCTCTCCATTTAAAAGGTAAATCTGGTAAAGAACATTAGGAATGAAAAAACAAAAAGCCGTAATTAAAAAATTACGACCTTAGGTTATTCTTAGAATATAATAAATTCAATCCCCCAATTTAATTATTATGTATTATCGTCAGAATAAATACAAATATATAAAAAATTTAAACATTTTTCAAGATAACTGTTACATTTAGTTATTAATTATGGTAAATTTAAAATAATGATAAGAATAATATAATATTATTAAATAGTGAAGAAATTTAGAGCACTATTATATGAATCTTAAATGTATAGAATTTATATTTTTATTATTTCAGAGAGAAAGTTTCTCTTTCGGATATAATATTACAAAATATTGAAAATGAATGTATAATCCTAACTTCTTATTGTAATAACTCTAAGGTCTTGGTACGTTGAATTTTATTTGTTTCTGTATCTATAAAATTAGCAACAAAATAAATTTCTTTCGGAATCTCGAATTTAGTAAGTGCTATTAATTGCTTTATTTTTAATTTTAAAGCAACTTCTGCCTCTAATGAAGCAAATGGTTGTTCTATAATTAAAACAAGCTTCTGCCCTAACCTATCATCTGCTAAACCTGCTACAAAAAAACGGTTGCTAATTATTTTAGATAACTTTTCTTCTATTTTTTCTGGATGCAATTTTACTCCTCCAGAGTTTATCACATTATCTAAACGCCCTAACCATTCAAATTGATCATCAGCAACTAAATGAATGATATCATTTGTAAAAATCACTTCATTGGAAACCTTTGGTGCTTTAATTACCAGACAGTTTCTAACATCTTTATAGATTTCTACATTTGGTAATGTTTCATAAAAGTCCTTTTGTGAAGATTCATTACTATTATTTTTTTGTAATGAAGAAAAGTTATTCAACCTTTTAACGGCAATATGAGTAATGGTTTCCGTCATTCCGTAAGTAGCAAAAATACTACAACTAGCGCTCTGAATTTTATCTTGTAATTGATTTGAAACCACGCCTCCACCAACAATTAATTTATTAATTTGATTTAAGGAATTGATAGAATTCTCTAACTGTAACGGAACCATTGCAGAAAAATCATACTGTTTTTTTATCCCACGTAGTGGATAAGAAGTTGGTGCCACTATATCTAAATGCCAGCCTAAAGTTAAAGCCCGAACCAGCATCATTTTACCTGCAATATATTCTGTAGGCAAACATAATAATGCTGTAGTATTTTCTTTTAAATCAAAAAAACTACCGGTAGCCAAAGCAGAATTAATCATTTGCCTTTTATGTAATTTTATGTTTTTTGGAACACCTGTAGAACCAGAAGTTTTAACTGTGATAAAATAATCGTCTGAAAACCATGTTTCTAAAAACGGGTGTATTTCATCCGTAAAACGTGATGCATAGGTTAGAATTTCATCTACAGAAGTAAAAGAAACACCATTTAACTGAAAGCAATTATGAAACTTATCTATTTTCAATCTTCTAAAATTCTATAATTTTCTTTTAAATTAACAGGTTCAATAATCTTGCCCGTTAGTTTTTCTTTCCAATTTTTCCATCCATATTTCTTAGAAAAAATAAATAATAGAATTGGATATAAAACCAACACAGGGAAAAACATTTCCCATCCTACAGAAGGTTCTGAAGTATCTACATACAAAGCATCCGTTTGAAAAACAGTCCAATTGGTAGTTACAAAAAATGCTGCTACAATATTATTTATAGCATGTAGGCCAATTGCCAATTCGGTTCCTTCGTCCATTAAAGTGGTAATGCCGTAAAAGAACCCTGTTCCAATATAAAAAACCATAGAAATGTAACCTAGTTTCTCCACCTCTGGATTTGCGCCATGTAATAACCCAAAGCAAACCGAAGTGATAAATAAAGGCACCCATCTATTTTTAGCTAAAATTCCCAAACCTTGCATAAAGTATCCTCTAAACAACAACTCTTCAAAACTAGTTTGAAAAGGCAAAAATAGAAAAGAAACTGCTATTAAAGTAAAGAAAGGGATCGGTTTAAAATTCCACTCATAACTTTCTGGTGATAGAAAAATTCCACTCATAATTACAACGGCAGAAACGATTCCCCATGTAATAAAGCCAAACCAAAAACGTTTCCAATCTATCGATTTCCTACTCGTAACCAACGATGTTAAAGTTCTTTTATGAATATACTTAATTGCTATTAAAAGACTGACTAAGCCAAAAAAGAACATTAAAATCATAAAAAAAAGGAAGAGATTTTTATCGATGTCTAACGTCATAAAGTTATTTTCTCCAGCGGCAATAAATTCAGAAAAATTTGCAGAATGCATAATAGCTAAAGCTGTTAAAGGCAACACACCAATAACTTGCCAGCCAACAAAAACGACTATAATAGTTAATACCCAATGAAACCATTCATTGTTTCCTTTATATGCTTGTTGTATAAAATTCATATTTATAAATTAAAATCCCAATTTTGAGTTTGATTATAATGCAAAGCTCCATTTTTAACTTCTAACGGACTCGTAAAATTATTTGTAAACAAGCCACCAGTACCTAAGCCTTGTGGTAAATTACTTTTTAAGGTATGTGTAAATTGCGCAATAGCATTCAACCCAATATTACTTTCTAATGCAGAAGTTATCCACCAATCAGTATTTATTGCTTCTGCACATTTAATCCATTCTAAACTCCCCGCAAAACCGCCAATTAAACTCGGTTTTAAAATGATAAATTGAGGTTGAATTGTTTGTAATAACTGCTTTTTATCTTCGGATGAAAATATACCAATCAACTCTTCATCCAATGCAATTGGCAAAGGTGTTTTAGCACATAAAGCAGCCATTTCTTGCACTTGCCCTTGTTTGATGGGTTGTTCTATAGAATGAATTTCTAATTCTGATAAACGCTTTAATTTTTCTAACGCATTTTTAGGATTAAAAGCACCATTAGCATCTACTCTTAATTCTATTTCTTCAGATGAAAATTCTTTTCGAATGGATTTTAGCAATGCTATTTCAGCTTCAAAATCGATAGCACCAATTTTCATTTTGATGCAAGAAAAACCAGTTTCTAATTTTTCTTTGATTTGCTTTTTCATAAATGCTTTTTCTCCCATCCAGATAAGTCCATTTATAGCAATAGCTTCATTTCCTTTTGTAAATTCTGATGGAAACAATGTAAACTGATCTTCGCTTTTAAGCGATAAAAAAGCCTGTTCTAATCCAAATTGTATAGACGGAAACTCACGTAGCTCCTTAAGCAAAAACACCAAACCTTTGTTTATGTTGCTGCAAGCCCAAATTAGTTTTTCTTCATAATTAACTACATCATCTATACTTAAACCTCTAAACAAACCAGTTTCTCCAATACCTGTTTTATCATTTTCTTCTAAAATAATAAACCACGTTTCTTTGGTTCTTAAAATTCCTCGTGAAGTACCACTTGGATTTTTAAAATTGAGCGTATATTTTTTGTGAGTAGCGTGTATCAAAAGAATTTATTTTTTATAAAATATGAATACCGATTTTTTTGTGCTTTACCACAGCCAATAAAATATTTTTAACGGTCTTATCAACGAAAGAAGAAAAATTAATCTTCTTTTTTATCTTCTACAAAAGCTTTAAAATTATCTAAATAAGATTGATCTTGCTCCATGAATGTTCCTTTAAAATATGGAAAAACACAAGCCATTAAAAAAGTATCACTTTGGCAACTTGCATTTAAAGTAACGGTTGTAACTCCGTCTTTTTCTGTAAATATATAATCGTCTTTTTTAAGCATACCCTGTGCATTAAAAAACAAGGTTACTTTTTCATTGGGTACATACGCCAACACTTTTTCCGTCATTGTTATTTCTTGCCCTTGGTTTAAAACAACAATTTTATAGATACTTCCTATTTTTCCAGGGTTTTCATTAACAACTTCAAAAGACTGTACTTCTGGAATCCAGTTATTTACATCCTCAGAATTATTAAAAGCTGTAAAAACCTCGTCTACAGACTTATCTATAGACACTTCTGCGGTATACGTTGTTTCTTTTACAATTAAACCTGTTAGTAAAAAAATCACTATAAAGGTAGAGATGATTATTAATATTACTTTTATTGTTTTCATTTTATAAATTTATATTTCCTCCTATTTCTAATATAACTAATTCTTTATTTTTTGATGAGAATTTAATTTTGGCATCATTTACATCTATTTCAATTGGAGGAAAAGTATTAAAATGACAACCTATTACTTTAGTGCACTTCACTAAATCACTTGCAATAATTGCGTCTTCAACTCCCATTGTAAACGTATCTCCAATAGGAAAAATAGCCGCATCAAGTTTTGTTGTTAAAGGAATTAATTTCATATCCATAGTAACAGCAGTATCTCCTGCAACATATAAGTTTTTATCTTTAGATGAAATAACAAAACCACCTGGCTCACCGCCATACGTGCCATCTACAAAAGAAGAGGTATGAATTGCATTTACATATTTGGCAGAAAAGTGCTCCGTTTTAAAAGTTCCTCCATGGTTTAATGCTGTTACTTCTAAATCTTTTGCTCCATAGTACATGGCTATTTCATAGTTAGAAACAATGACTGCCTTTGTTCTTTCTGCGATTATTTCTACATCTAAAACATGGTCTTGATGCGCATGGGTTAATAAGATAAAATCTGCTTTCAAATTAGAAATATCTATATGAGAAGCCAATGCATTACCCGAAATAAACGGATCTATTAAAATAGTTACTTTATTAATTTCTATAGAAAAACAAGAATGCCCTAAATATTTAATCTCCATATCTTACAATTATAATTGAATTCTAATTTACAATATTTGTCCAATTCCAAAAAGGATTGCAAACAAAAAAGTACTCAATGCTACTTTCTTTAATTCACTATCTAATTCCGAAGGTACCGTGTTGTTTGCAACCGTTTTTACGTTTTTAAGTAATGGCACAAAAGCCATTAAGAAAATAAGTTGATAAACAGTTTTAAAATCTAAAAAAGTATAGACACAAGCAGTAATTAAAGCACCAAAAATCAATCCATAATGGTATTTTTTTGCTTTTAATATTCCTAACTTTACCACTAACGTATTTTTATTATTTTTTTGATCCTCTTCCCTATCTCGTAAATTATTTAGATTTAGAACCGCTGTGCTTAGCAACCCAACAGATATTGCGGGTAGAAAAACAGTAAAATCTATCTGTTTTGTAAATAAGAAATAACTACCTATAACACTTAGTAATCCAAAGAATAGAAAAACAAAAACATCTCCAAAACCACTATATCCATAGGCTGAATTACCAACTGTATATTTTATAGCTGCTGCAATAGAAGCAATTCCTAAACCTAAAAACAGTATTGAATACCCGAAATTTTCTTTTCCGAAAGAAACATAAATTAACAATAACGCAATTATCAACGTAATGATCGTTGTAATTATCATGGCAGATTTCATTTGTTTCGGAGTAATTGCTCCTGATGAAACCATACGTGCTTCTCCTGTTCTATTTTTATCAGATCCTTTAATTCCGTCTCCATAATCGTTTGCAAAATTAGACAATACTTGAAAACCGATAGTGGTTAAAATTGCTAACCAAAAAATAGGCGATTCTAAAATAGAAATCTGATTATTTAATTGATCACTCCCTAAAAAACTTCCAACAATAATTCCTGAAACCGATAAAGGTAAAGTTCTTAATCGTGCTGCTTTTACATAACTTTTTACATCCATAAATCTGTACTACTTTCCACTTTAAATAAAGTATAATTGTAAATTTTTATCGCCTGGCTTTTTTCTATACAAGGAAGTTTAATTTCTCCAGAAGCGGTTTGAAAGACCAAATCTACAACCTTATTTCTTTCTTGAAAAAAAGTTTGCATCATTTTAATATTTTGAACCTTAAAAAACGGTAAATATGTTAAATGAGTGTCAAAAAATCCAGAACCAACTAGCAAAACATCATCGCTTATTTTATAAAATCTTTTATTGAAAATTAAACTGACAAAAAGGATAAATAAAGGAACCAATAAAACATTCCCTAAGAAAACCAATCCATCTAAAAAAGTAAGATAAAGAGCTCCGTTTAATATCAACAAAAGTATAAAAGACAAAAAATACATTCTCTTTTTTAAATAAACATGCACCTGCTTTTTTTCTAAATGATCTACTTCAGAAAAATTGAAAAGCAGTTCTTTAACCTTATTAACCTGAGTTCTCCTACAACCAACAATACGTATTAATTTATCTTTTCTTTTTCCACTTACCTTACCGCTAACAGCTTGTTTAAATGTGATAAAAGAAATGCCTAGAGTCTTTTTTATTGGATTTGTAGAAACAGTAATACTTTGAATTTTATCCTTTTTTAAAATAATAGATTTCTTGGTAAGCAATCCTTGATAGATTTCAAAATTCTGGTCTTTTATAAAAACAGTTAAATTAAAATGAAATAAAAACACTCTTACAAAAGAACTTAAAATAGCTATAAAAACCAGTAAAATAAAGAGCACAATAAATACAAATACGCTTTTATGAAACGAATTACCACTCTTCTCTATGTATTCATTTAGCAAATAATCTTTTCCAATACCGCTAAATAATTGCTCTAACTGCTGATAAAGACCTAATAATAATGCTAGAAAAATAAGTAAACTTTGTAGGTGATTTTCTGTTAAACTAACCTTTAACAATTCTAATAAACTTATTTTTAAAAATGGCTTTTCTTTAATACTTTCCTCTTTAAGTATGTTTGAATTATAAGATGAAAGTTGACTTTTAAGTGCTTTTGCTTTTTGAAAAGACAATGCCTTTATAGAAATTTCTGTTTTATTAGACCCAGCAGTTTCTATATTAACTTCATGAACATTAATAATTTGCTGAATAATATTTTGCTTAAAATTAATATTCTGAATTCGATCAAAAGAAATGGAAGTATTTGTCTTGTTTAAAATTCCTTGTTTTAAGATAAAGTGATTATTTTGAACCTTAAACTGAAAGTTTTCATAAATCAAAAAAGCTCTAATCAGAAAAAATAAAAACAAAAACCCGAGTCCTAAGTAGATATAGAAAAATGTACTCTCGTTAAGCTCAGAAAACTTCTGAATAAATAAGAACAGCAAAACCCAAAAAGCTTTTAATACTTTATACAGTAACTTAAGATAAATTACAAGTATTCCTTTTTTAGATTGCTTAGAAAATTGGCTAAAATCAAACGTGTTATTCATTGATTTTTTGACTGATAAATTCTTTTATTTCTATAGCTTCTTTTTTGGTTATACCTTTTATTTCTAAATCGTCACTACTATCTCCTGCCGTAAAAACACTTAAGGAAGCCAATTTAAAAAACCTAGAAAAAGGACTTTCATCTACTTCTATATGCTGAACTCTAGAAAACGGTACTGTTGTTATTTTTTTGTAGAACAGACCACTTTTATAAGAAATATCTTTTTGTCTAACTGCGTATTTTCTTTTTTTAAATCCGAAGTAAAGTAAAAGTACTGTGAAAATAAAAACAATTATAAAGGCGATATAGATAAGGTAAACATAAGGACTAATTCCTTCAAGAAAATTATAATAACTTGCTAAGTAAATCCCTAATAAGGCAGCAGTAAAAATTAATAATACATTAAATAAAATGACTTTTAAATAATTCTTATGAATCGGTTTAAAGGCTATCTCGGTAATATTTGGTAAATTAGAAACCAATTCGTTTTCAAACATTTAAATTATTTTAATGTTTTTATCTACAAATTATTAGCTTCTGCAATTAACTCAGCAATATCTTTAACAACAACTTCTGCTTCTTTTTCTTTAAATTTAATTCCGTCTGTCATCATGGTATTACAATAAGGGCAACCAGTTGCTATAATATTTGGCTTGGTTTCTAAAGCATCTTCTGTTCTTAAAACATTAATCTCCTTATCCCCTTTTTCTGCATCTTTAAACATTTGCGCTCCTCCTGCTCCACAACATAAAGCGGTGGATTTATTGCGTTTCATTTCTGTTAAATTGACACCTAACCTTTTTATAAGTTCCCTAGGAGACTCATAAACATCATTGGCTCTACCCAAATAACAAGGATCGTGAAACGTTACTCTTTTACCTTTTAAAGTAGTATCATCAATTTTTAAACGACCTTCTGCTATTAAGTCTTGTATGAATTGTGTGTGATGAAAAACCTCATATTTTCCTCCTAAAGAAGGATATTCATTTTTTAAAGTATTAAATGAATGCGGATCGCAAGTAACAATCTTTTTCACTTCGTAACCATTTAGCACTTCAATATTCATCATTGCTTGCATTTGAAACAAGAACTCATTTCCTGCTCTTTTTGCGGCATCTCCAGTAGAGGATTCTTCCGTTCCTAAAACAGCAAAATCTACCTTAGCCTGATGTAATATTTTTACAAATGCTCTCGATATTTTTTTTGCTCTATCATCATAACTTCCTGCTGCGCCAACCCAAAACAACACTTCTGGTTGCTTTCCTTGAGCCATCATATCTGCCATTGTTGGTACGTTCATAACTTTGATGTTTATTCGTTTAAATGATTAATCGTGTGTTCTTGATACAAATTTATTCGTTCCTCTTAAATTTACTCGAACTAACAGGAACTGAAAACTGAGACTGAATACTAATTTTTAAAACAATAGCTTTTCACTGACAATTAAAACTGTAAACTGCCAACTATTTTTTACTCTTCGTTAGCCCAGTTTAACCTGTCTTGTTGATTATATTGCCAAGGAGCTCCATTATTTTCGATGTTTGTCATCATCATATTTAACTCTTGTGGCGCTGCACTTTCTTCCATTACTAAATATCTTCTCATATCCATAATTATAGAAAGAGGATCTATGTTTACAGGACATTCTTCTACACAAGCATTACAACTTGTACACGCCCAAAGTTCTTCTGGAGAAATATAATCGTTTAATAATTGTTTACCATCATCAACAAAAACACCTTTATTAGCATCGATATTTCTACCAACTTCTTCTAAACGATCACGAGTATCCATCATGATTTTTCTTGGTGATAATTCTTTTCCGGTAAGGTTTGCAGGACAAGATGATGTACATCTACCACACTCCGTACAGGTGTATGCGTTTAATAATTGTACCCAGTTTAAATCTGCAACGTCAGATGCTCCAAATTTTTCTGGAATTGCTTCTTCCGCTCCTTCAGCTGGAGCTGCATAAGGATCTGCATCTGGATCCATCATTAATTTTACTTCTGTAGTAACAGAATCTAAATTGGTAAACTGCCCTTTTGGGTTTAAATTTGCAAAATAGGTATTTGGAAACGCTAATAAGATGTGTAAATGTTTTGAGTAATATAAGTAGTTTAAGAAAACTAAAATTCCTAAAATATGAATCCACCATGCAGTTCTTTCTATTGTATGTAAACCTTCTGGAGAAAAACCATCAAATAACGGTGCTATAAACTGACTGATTGTATTCCCTACTCCTGCTTGCTGAAAACTAGCGTCTGTAGCATTCATAACCAAAAACAATGTCATTAACACCATTTCAAAATAAAGGATATAATTTCCATCATTTTTAGGCCAACCTTTCATTTCCTTACTTAAGAAACGTTTAATATTAGATATATTTCTACGTAACCAAAAAACAATAACAGCTACAAAAACTAAGACTGCTAATACTTCGAAAACACCAATTAAAAATCCATATATACCATTACCTAAAAGCCCTTGAAAAACTCTGTGAGTTCCAAATAACCCATCAATAATAATTTCTAAAACTTCTATATTTATAATGATAAAACCAACATACACAATAATGTGAAGCGCTCCTGAAAAAGGTCTTTTTACCATTTTAGATTGCCCAAGAGCAATCATCATCATATTTTTTAAACGCTCAGGCTTTTTATCCGTACGATTAACCTCTTTTCCTAATTTTATATTTCTAAATAATTTGCGAATATTCATCACAAAAAAACTAAGTCCTAAAGCTAATGCTAAAGCAAAGATTATGTTTGGTAAGTATTGCATATTCGTAAAGGGTTTATGTGAAATTAGTTGTTTTCTTCGTTGTCTAATTCGTCGTCTTCAGTAGGTGTATAAGGCTTTGCTTTTTTACCAAATAATGAAAAGTGTACAAATCGCTTAGGGTTCAACTTCATTTCTCTAAGCAATTCTTCTAGTTCTTTAGAAGCGTTTTCTAAATTTGTGTACATCGCTTCATCAGTAATTAATTTACCAATAGTACCTTTACCAGAATTGATACCTTCTAATATTGTATTAACAGAAGTAAGCGTATGTTCTGCTTTTTTCACAATCCTGCCAATATCTGCATTTGCTAACGTATCTGAAACTTTTGCAAAATTTTCTGTAATTGTTTTTGTGTTTTTTACACTTGCTTTTAAATCTGAAGAAGTAGCATCTATCATTCCGTTTACAGAAGACATCATCTTATTTACTTCATTTAAAGTAGCTTCTAAGCTAGAAACCGAATTTTTTAGACTATTCTGTGTGTTTGTATCTAAAATATTGTTTACATTTTTAAACAATGAATCAGCTCTTACCATTACTGTCTCTAACTTTGCCTGTATAGGATCTAAACGCTCACCAATAGAAGTAAATAAACTAGATTCAATTTCACCTTTAAGATAATCTCCAGAAACAGCCATTTCTCCTTCATAATTAGGTATTATTGCTAAGTTAGAACCACCTAAAGGGCTTGGAGAATATATTTTTACAATACTCTTTTTAGAGAAATCAAAATCTTTTTCAATAGCGAAATTAACTACTAATTGCCCTTTTTTATCATTTGACTTATTAAAAGCAATATCTATAACCTTACCTACTTTTAACCCATTAATAGTTACTGAGCTAGACTCCGTTAAACCACCAATATTGGTGTATTCTACTTTGAAGTAACGGGTACTTCCATCAAACAAGTTTTGACCTTTTAAAAAATTATATCCCCATATAAATATGAATATAATAACAATAGCTACAATTCCTGTTTTTAATTCTTTAGACATCCATAAAAGTTTAATAACAAAACTACTAATAATTTTTGGTTGAAACCATCAAATCTATTGTATTTTAAGCGCTTCTTGTACAGAGATCTTTTCTCCATTCTTAAAAGCAACAATAAAAGCAGATGTATATCCTTTAGATTTTGCCACCCTTAAAGATTGTTTTACACTACTATAGTTAGACGTATTTCCAAAATAATATTTATAAAAACTCCCCACAGGAACTCTTTCTATATCTCTTAAACCTTTAAAATTATATGCTTTTGTTTCTATTTTATTTTTTCCTGAAGCAACTTGCACTTTGTATTCTACATTACCTACTACTTTGCTTTCTGACACATTATTGTTTACAGTATTTAGTTTTAAATTACCTATATAATTTAAAACAGCCGCTGTAATGGCAGTTCCCATTTGTTCCTGACCTTTTTTAGAGTTTAGGTATCTACCTTCTGTTTTATTAGTTAAAAAACCTAATTCCACCAAAACACTTGGCATAATTGTTTCTCTTAAAACCTGAAAATTATCTTGCTTTACCTTTCTATCGTGTCTTTTTAGTTTAGAGGTAAAACTATGTTGAATTAAACTCGCAATTGCTAAACTTCTATCTAAGTTTTCTTCTTGTAAAAGCGATAATCCGATTACAGATTCTGCTGAATTAGAATCAAATCCTTTATACTTCTCTTCATAATTATCTTCATAAAAAATGGCAGCATTTTCCCTTTTGGCAATTTCTAGGTTCTTTTTATTACCTCTTAACCCTAAAACAAAAGTACCAGCACCGTATGCATTAGAGGTATGAGAGTCGCAATGAATAGACAGAAATAAGTCTGCTTTTGCATGATTTGCTATTTCTCCTCTTTTCCATAAATCTATAAAAACATCATCATCTCTGGTATAAACAACTTTTATATCACTCGTTTTAGATAATTTTTTACCGACAATTAACGCAACTTTTAACGCTATATTCTTCTCTTTATAACCGTTACCCATGTTACCAGGGTCTTTACCACCATGGCCTGCATCAATAACAACTACATATTCTTTTTGCCCAAAGACTAATGATGGGTTCATTAAAAATGAGAACACAAAGAGAAAAAATAGAAGATTTTTAACTTTGATATTAATTTTGTGATTTTCTTTAATTTGCATCAATAAAATTTAACTAATTTTGGCTTCGTAAATTTGGTGTTTCAAATATTGAGCCATACTTTTAACCTTTATACAAAAATAGCATTTAAAGCCTTGCAAACAAACCTATCATACATTCTTTTATTTTGCGGCATATTTTTTATAGAAATAGGCTTTTCTCAAGAACTAAAATCTGAAGAAAAAACAGCAATTACTAATGTTGAGAAAGATTCTCTATTTAAAAGTAAGAGAGATTCTTTGGCATTAAAAAACACAGATTCTATTTCTTTAGACTCTATAAAACCTAAAGAGACTATAGAAGACATTATTGTGCATGTTGCTACAGACTACACCATACAAAACGCAAAAGACCAAACGGTTACTCTTTATAACGAAGCAAACATCACGTATACAGATATTGATTTAAAAGCAGGTTTAATTGTTGTTGATTATAAGAAAAACACTCTTTTTGCAAAAGGAATTATAGATAGTACAGGCTATGTGCAACGTCCTATATTTAAACAAGGAAGTCAGGAATCTGAACAAGATTCTATTATCTATAATTTTAAAACTGAAAGAGCTTTAATCTACGGATTAAAAACAAAACAAGGAGAAATGTTTACGTATGGAGAAAAAACCAAACGTATAAATGACTCAACTATTTATATAAGAAACATTCGTTTTACGACTTCAGAGAAGAAGAATCCGGATTATTACATAGCAACTGACAAAGCTAAATTAGTGCCTGGAAAAAAGATTATTGTAGGAACTAGTAATTTAGTTTTAGCAGACATACCTACACCTATATTTTTACCTTTTGCCTATTTTCCAATAACAGAAACAAGTGTTTCGGGGTTTTTAATTCCGTCTTTTGATACTGGTAGTAGTGATAGAGGTATTGGTTTTCAGAACGGTGGTTATTACTTTGCTATTAGTGACTATATGGATTTAACGGTTTTAGGTGATGTGTATTCTAACGGAAGTTGGGGTTCAATAATATCGTCTAACTATAGAAAGCGGTACCGTTTTAATGGTTCTTTTAGTTTAAATTTCGAAAACAATATAAGTGGAATTAGAGGTTTTGATGATTATAGTAAATCTAACAATTTTAACATTAGATGGTCTCATAGTCAGGATGCTAAGGCGAGTCCTAATTCTAGTTTTTCTGCTTCTGTAAACCTAGGTAGTAGTAAGTTTTTTAGAGAATCTCAAAATCAATATAATATAGCAGAGACATTAACTAATACATTTAACTCTTCTATAAACTATAGCAAAACTTTTGTGGGTACGCCGTTTAACATGAACCTTACCGCTAGTCATCAACAAAATACAAATACAGAAGCTATAACAATGACTTTACCCTCATTAACGGTAAATATGAATAGGATATACCCATTTGCAGGAAAAAATGGTATACAAAAAACTCCTATTCAAAAAATGGGGTTTAATTACACCATGCAAGGTCAGTATTTAATTAACACTACAGATGATGAGTTTTTTACACCAAAAATGTTTGAAACAGCAAGATCTGGAATGCAACATAAAACAGGAACCAGTACTAACATAAAAGCCTTTAAATACTTTACATTATCTCCAAGTGCTAATTATGAAGAAACTTGGCAGTTTGATTATATTCAGAAAGATTATGATGTTACCGATAATGTTGTAGTAACTGACACGCTTAGAGGTTTTAAAAGCTACAGAGAGTACAATGCAGGAGTTAGTTTATCTACAAATATTTATGGTACTTTTAATTTTAAGAAAGGAAGATTAAAGACCATTCGTCATACTTTTAGACCTTCTGTTTCTTATTCTTACAGACCCGATTTTAAAGATAAATACATAAAACAAGTACAACAAAGTGCAGATGCTACAGACTTATTAGACTACACTGTTTATGACCAAGGTATTTATGGTGCTCCGTCTTCTGGATTAAGTAATTCTATCGGTATTTCTTTAAACAACGTTTTAGAAGCAAAAATGGCTCCCAAAGACCCAGATAGCGATGAGGAAGATGAAAAAATAACGATTTTAAATAATTTAAATTTTAGTAGTTCTTATAATATTGCCGCAGATAGTTTACGATGGTCTCCGGTTAGTTTTTCTGCAGGTACACGTTTGTTTAAAGATAAGTTATCTGTTAATTTAAGTGGTTCTATGGATCCTTATAAAGTAAATAGCGACGGTGTAAGAATTAACGAGTTTAATGCAAATATATTAAGATTAACAAATGCTAATTTAACTGCAAATTACTCTATATCTAGTACCGATTTTGATAAAGACAAAAAGGACAAATCTAAACAAAGCGGCAACGGAGGAGACAATAATGTAGATGTTATTGGTGCAGATATTAATCCTACTGGTAGAGATAATAGAAACAACGCTGGTAATACAGAAGAAACAGATAAAAAGAAAGAAACCCAGCTATATAAAGCTGACATCCCTTGGTCTATCAATTTAGCCTACTCTACTAATTATACAAATAATGGTATTGACGGCGGTAGTATTGGTGTACACAGTATTATGTTTAGTGGTAATTTAGAACTCTCTCCAAAATGGAAAATGGGCTATTCTTCTGGTTACGATGTTAAAGGAGGTGCTTTTACGTTTTCTAGATTCAATTTCACGAGAGATTTAGATAGCTGGCAATTTAATTTTAATTGGGTTCCTTTTGGTACAAATTCATCTTACACCTTTTTTATTGGTGTAAAATCTTCTGTCTTATCAGATCTTAAATGGGATAAAAGCAAACCTGCGGATAGAACGTTGTTTTAAAAAAACAATATTCAGTATTCAGTATTCAGTATTCAGTATTCAGTATTCAGTATTCAGTATTCAGTATTCAAAACTAAAATACTTAGACTCTCTCATACGAACAATCGTTAAAACTTATTAACTTTGTTACTTTAGAATTCTCTAATTTAGAAACATAAAATCTAATGAAAAAAATAATAACAACTACAAAAGCACCAGCTCCAATAGGACCATATAATCAAGCTGTATTAAGCGGAAATACTTTATACACTTCTGGTCAAATTGCCATCAATCCAGAAAATGGAGAATTGGTTTTATCTTCTATAAAAGAAGAAACAACTCAGGTTATGGAAAATCTAAAAGAAGTATTGGCTGCCGCTGATATGACTTTCGAAAACGTCATTAAAACTTCTATTTTTATTTCTGATATGCATAATTTCGGAGAAATAAATGCTATTTACGGAAACTATTTTAACGAAGAAATAGCTCCTGCAAGAGAAACCGTAGAAGTAGCTAACTTACCGAAGTTTGTAAATGTAGAAATAAGTGCAATTGCTATTAAATAGCAATTGCCTTCATTAACAAGTCTGCAGAAGCAGGGTTTGTTGCTAACGGAACATTGTGTACGTCACAAATTCTTAATAGCATTATAATATCTGGTTCGTGAGGGTGTTTTGCGTGAGGATCTCTAAAAAATAAGACCATATTGCATTTACCTTCTGCAACTCTTGCTGCAATTTGCGCATCGCCTCCAATAGGACCAGATAAGAATTTTGTAACTACAAAACCCGCTTTTTCTGCTTTAGAACCTGTAGTTCCTGTAGAAACTAACTTTATATTTTTTGTAAGCAAAACTTCTTTATGTTCATTTAAAAACTGAACCATTTCTGCTTTTTTGCCATCATGTGCAATAATTGCTATTTCCATAAAATAGTATTAAATTTATTTAATCTAAAGATAAAAAAAAAGCCTGATAGAAAATTAATTCTATCAGGCTTTTTATTATGTGTAAGCTACTTTATATTATAAAGAAGCAGCATATTCGATTAAATCAACAATCTTAGTTGAATAACCCATTTCGTTATCATACCAAGAAACAACTTTTACAAAGTTATCGTTTAATGCGATACCAGCTTTAGCATCAAAGATAGAAGTACGAGTATCTCCAACAAAGTCTTGAGAAACTACCATATCTTCAGTGTATCCTAAAACACCTTTCATTGCATCACTTTCTGAAGCAGCTTTCATTGCAGCACAAATTTCTGCATACGTTGCTGGTTTTTCTAACTTCACAGTTAAATCTACAACAGAAACATCCATAGTAGGAACTCTAAAAGCCATACCAGTTAATTTTCCGTTTAATGCAGGAATTACTTTTCCAACAGCTTTTGCAGCTCCAGTTGAAGAAGGAATTACGTTACCAATTGCAGAACGCCCACCTCTCCAGTCTTTCATAGAAGGACCATCAACAGTTTTTTGAGTTGCAGTTGCAGCATGTACAGTTGTCATTAAACCTTCTGAGATACCCCAGTTATCGTTTAATACTTTTGCTATAGGAGACAAACAGTTTGTAGTACAAGATGCATTAGAAAAAATCTTTTGATCTGCTTTTAATTCTGTATTGTTAACACCCATAACAAACATTGGTGTATGATCTTTAGAAGGTGCAGATAATACTACTTTTTTAGCTCCTGCTTCTAAGTGCTTCCCTGCAGTTTCTTCAGTTAAGAAAAATCCTGTAGATTCGATTACATATTCAGCTCCAATTTCATCCCATTTTAAATCTGCTGGGTTTCTTTCTGCTGTAATTCTAATTTCGTTTCCGTTTACAACTAACTTACCGTCTTTTACATCAACAGTACCATCAAATGCTCCGTGAACTGAATCGTATTTTAACATGTAAGCTAAATAATCTACGTCTAATAAATCATTAATTCCTACTACTTGTACGTCTTTTCTATTTACTGTAGATCTGAATGCTAATCTTCCAATTCTACCAAATCCGTTAATTCCTATTTTAATCATTTTACTAGTTTTTAATTAATTATTTTTTATGTTGTTATGATATCAGAAATTCTAAGTAACTCGTGGTTTATAGAATGTCCACCAGCAATTGCTACTTTAATATCTGTACTAATTACTAAATTATCTTTTAAACCTACCATTAGATTTGTTTTACCATCTAATAATAACTCTACCGCTTTTACACCTAGTCTACTTGCTAAAACTCTATCGAAACAAGAAGGAGAACCTCCTCTTTGCATATGACCAAGAATACTAACACGAACATCATATTCTGGTAAGTTTTGTTCTACATAACTAGCTAGTTCGTATACATTTTTACCAGATTTATCACCTTCTGCAACTACTACAATACTAGATGATTTACCTGCTCTTCTACTTCTTTCTAAAGATTCTAGCATTCTATCTAATCCTAAATCTTCTTCAGGAATTAAGATTTCTTCTGCTCCTGCTCCTACACCTGCATTTAAAGCGATAAAACCTGCGTCACGCCCCATCACCTCAACAAAGAAAAGTCTGTTATGTGAAGATGCTGTATCTCTAATTTTATCAATTGCTTCTACGGCTGTATTTAAAGCTGTGTCATACCCTAATGTATGTGAAGTTCCAAAAATATCATTATCAATAGTACCTGGAATACCTACTACAGGGAAACCAAATTCTTCGTTAAACAATACTGCTCCAGTAAAAGATCCATCTCCACCAATTACAACTAGTGCATCTACCTCACGTTCAATTAAGTTTTCGTAAGCTTTCTGTCTACCTTCTTTGGTTCTAAACCCTTTAGATCTAGCAGATTTTAAGATTGTTCCTCCTTTGTTAATAATATTATGAACGCTCCTTGCATTTAAATCTACAAGATCATCTTCAATTAAACCTTCATATCCTCTATATATACCTACACAACCTAAACTATAATAGGCACAAGACCTAACTACTGCTCTAATTGCGGCGTTCATTCCTGGAGCATCTCCTCCAGAAGTCATAACTGCTATTTTTTTAATTTTCTTCATATCCTGATGTAAATTTACTGCTTTATAACCATTTAAAATAATAAAATTACGAAATCGTTTTAGGCTAATTTTCGTTATTATAAGTGAAAAGTAGCTATTTTTTTTTAATTATTTTAATGGTATACATTATTGTTTTGTTATTATTTTTTCAGACGCAAAAATAACCATGAACTCGAAAAAATTAAATGATAAAAATCACTTTTGTTTTAATAAATTGTAAGTTTATTAGTTTCCTTCGAAATTTATTAACTTATCCTTTAATCTTAAGGTAGAATCTCTTTTTATGAAAGTTTCGTTTTCTCTAACAACTCTTTTCTTTCCTTTAATTTTTCTTAACAAGCCAGAAAGTGTATTAAAATTAACCTGATAAGAAAGTCCGACACCTTGCGTATAGCCTTCTTCTTCTGTAGAATATTGTATTTCGTTTTGTCTATTAAAAATAACACCTCTAAAATTCCCCTCTTTATTTAATAGAATTTCAACTTTTACCTCACCAACAACACTAGATTGCGTTTGTGTACCAACCGGGACTCCCACTTTACCGTTAATAACAACTTTATCACCCAATTGTGTGCTTACAGAAACATCTACTTGATTATCTGTATATAAACTTCCTATATCAGTACCACTATTTCCTTGTTGATAATCTACTCCTAATTGAAATTTACCATCAGGATTATTTAATAAGCTAGAAAAAGCGGCAGACACTGCACTAGAAGCTGTATTAGAAAAAGTTTCACCTGCATTAAAATCTGCTCTATCTGGGTTTGCAAAACTACCAAAAGCAAGTAATGATATAAATTGGGTTGTTTTCTCGTTTACATTATTATCATTTAAAATAAACTCTAACTCACTCGCAATCGATGGATCTACATTTGTTAATTGAATGTCTAAATCTTGTTTAGAACTAAATAAACCTCCTGTAATTTTGGTTACTAGATCTACCTCAATCTTTCTATTAGAATTAAAATTTTGCAATAAAACTCCCGGGTTGGCTTTTGCCTTATAAATTGCTGTTACATCTAAATTGGCTTCATACGGATTTCCGCTCCAAGAAACCGTACCTCCTTTTTGTATTAAGAATGGTTTACTTACAATGCCTCCATATTTAAAATCGTAAACACCACTATCTATCATATAATCGCCAAACATGTTAAATTTACCACGTGTATTTATCTCTATCCTTAGATTTCCTTTACCGCTACCAGTTAACTGACTCCCATTCACCTCATCTATAACCACCTGAGCCGTTGCATCGCTTGTTACATCTAAATCCATATTTAAAGACAATCCTTTAATAGCTTCTAAAGCAACCTCTTTTTGTTTTTCTTGAATTCCAGTTTCCTTTGTTTTAAAATGAATTAAATTATAGCTATCTACGGTTTCTATATCTTTTAAAGGAACAACAAATGCAGTACCAGGCATTGTTTTAGCATTAATATCTATTGTTAATTGATCTGTTAACCCTGTAATATTAGCAGTACCATCTATAAAAGCAGAACCATAATAGAGTGATTCATCAGTATTTTTAGTATCTAAAACTAATAAATTATTGCTCTCTATTTCTATATTTAAAAACCACTTTTTAAAATTCAAATGGGTAATATCTCCAATAAGCCTCCCACGACTTTTATGCTTGGTGTCTACCAATTTCACTTCTTCAAAAATAAACGACTGTTCTTGTAAACTGATTATAGATTCTCCTTCAAAATCATAATCTACATTAAGATACGGAAACTTTAACCCCGCATTTCTTAGCGCTAAAGTTCCTTCCATTTCAGGATTCCCTAAGAAACCTCTTAAAGAAAAGTCGCCATTTGCAGTACCTCTTATAGAGGATAAAACGTCTTGCCCAAGCGGACTGAAAGCGTCTAAGCCAAACTCTTCTAAGTAAACATCTAAATCTATTAAAGGCCTTTTTTCTGAGAAATCTAAAGAACCAGTTGCGGCAATACTTTTTACCTTTTCATTATTTATAGATAAATCTACTTGGTACTTTTTATAAGAATTGTTTCCTTTTACATTTAAGGATAAATCTCCTTGTTTAAAATTATTGACTTGAAAATCTGCAATAGAAAGTAATGCTTCCGGATTGTAAACACCTTTACTTTGAACAAAATCTACATGACCAGACAAAACTCCTTTTAACGCAAGACTATCAATTTTAGGTAAAAAACTCTCTAACTTCACTTTTGTAAAATCGGCTAAAAGCACTTTCTCAGAATCTCCTTTTACACTCCCAGAAAACTCTATTTTTTGCTCTCCAGAAGTAAATTTAAACTGACTAAAGTTAAAATCATTTTCTTTGATATTGAAAGTAACTTTATTTTTATTTAATACGTCTGGATTAATCTCCCAAGTATTTTCTTTAAATATTAAGGATGATTTTTCGAGACCAACAACAGATTTTCCTTCCGGATTAAATGTATAGAAAAAATCGAGATTAAAATTTTCGTTCTTTTTATTACCTCCTTTAAATTCTGATTTAAAGTACAAGGTATCATTCTGATTTAAACTTAATAAATTTAACTTAGAAACATTATAATATTTTGTATTTACTTCGGATGCTGTTAAATGTGAATTATAAAGCGGATTTTGATTGTCTGTTCTTAACAAAATATCTTTTACTTCACTACCATAAGCTTCTATTTTGGGCGAAGAAAACGTTAACCTTAATTGGTTTTTATCTGCTTTAATTTTACCTTTTATCTTTGTGTTGTTATCAATAGAAATCTCAGGAAAAAACACCGTAACAATTTGATTATAAATCGTGAAATTAAAATCTAGAAACTGATTTGGTGCTACAGTAAAAGGTGTATAGTTTGTATAAACACTACCCAATGCATTTTGTGCAACGGGTAACAATTCTGAAAAAGAAAATTTACCCGTAAGGTATCCTTCTGCAATATCTTTAGAGACTACTTCTATTGTTTTAATACTATCTTTTAAAGAAGATAATACATTAAATTCTTTAAAATTAAATTCTTCTTTTTGGTTTGTGTATAAAATATTTGTAAAAGTTGCTTTTCCGGTAATATCATCAAAAGTATTTCCTTCTACATCTAATACTATATCTCCCTTTAAAACAGCAATACTATCTCTTGTAAAAAGGTTTGTTTCTTTTAAATTAAGGTATTCTATATTCGATTTAAAATCGAACTTATTAATATCTGTAGACAAATCTGCCAATCCGTTAAACTTCATTTTAAAGTTAACGTCATCTATATTTAAATCTCCATCAAATTTATTATTTTGATATTGACCATTTGCTTCAATATTTTTATAGGTATATTTTTTAAAATTAAGCTCTGCAACAGTACCTATAAAAGAAGTATTAATATTATCTAATTTAAAACCACTCCCTTTTACATCTCCTTTTAGGGAAACATTACCAAATAAAGGGTCATTAAACAGCTCTCCAATATCAAACGTATTTAACGCTATTTTTCCACTGTAGGCGGCATAATCAATATCGTCTATATTAGAAATTTGCAAGTCGGATACTACATTTCCTATTTCAGATTGTAAATCTAAATTAGCTTTAATTTCTTTAGAAGTAACATGTACTTGCCCCTTTAAAGTAAATCTTCCAAATTTAGCAAATTCCGATGGCAGTGTCTTTCCCAAAACATTAGGTAAAATACTTTTTAAGTCATAATAAGTAGCTGTTACATCTCTTAAATTACCATTAAAAATAAAACCTTTTTCAGAATCTACCGCATTTACAAAACCTAAATCACCAATTACTTTAATGCCTCTATTAGAGCTTAATTTAAGATTATTTAATGAGAAGTTATTCAACCTTCCTTTAAAGTCTCCCGTAAAAGTAACGATATCATTTCCATACAACTCTTTATAATACTTCTTTAAATCTGGTATAGAAATGGTGCTTTTATTAAAATCTGCTATAATATCTACCTTATTATTAAAGTCTATTAAATCTTCTCTTTTGTAGTTAAAAGCTATGGTACCTTTAATATTTGATTCTCTAGTTTGTAATGATGTATTTACAAAATGCATTTCCGTTCTAGAATACGAAAAATCTGTTGTTAAGTTTGTAACCTCTAAACCTCTATTATCCACAAAAAAAAGACCTCTTATGTTCGATGAAAAATCAGGTCCATAAACCAATAAGTCTTGTAAATTTCCACCTCCATTACTTGCGGAAAACAAAATAGGATTATTACTATTTTCGTTGATCAATTTATAATTTAAATCGCTCACATAAACGTTATCAGACTTTAAGATAAAGGGTTTGGAGAGAGAGTCTTTTGGAGTGCCGTCATTAAAATTATCTATAAAAACAGCCATAGAGTCATCTTTTTCTCCTTTATAGGTTTTCATATAAACATAAGCACCGTCTAAAGAAATACTACCAAGATTTACTTTATTATCTAAAAAATTCTTGGCATTTAGAATGGAACTCGATAATTTTTTAACATAGATTAAAGTATCTTGATGATGGTCTTTAATATCCACTCCTTTTAACTGAATATTCCCTAAAAGGGATAAGTCTATTTTTTCTATAGAGATATTCGTATTAAAATCTGCATTAAGTCTTTGTGTGGCATAACTACCCAACTTTGTTTGTACAACAGGTAAAGAAATCAAAATAAAAATGAACAGTAAAAAGAGTACAAAGTACCCAAGCCATTTCAGTATTATTTTTCCAACTTTTTTGATAATTTTTTCTATTTAAAATGAGTGTAACAAAGATGATATATAGTAATCAAAAACATTGCCAATTACTACAAAGAACGTGCAAATTTAACAAAGAATTAAATTTCTATTCTTAAAAAAGGAAGACAACATAAAATAATCCTTAATTTTGCTTTAAATTATCATTTTTAATGAAAAAACAGGTTTATATATTAGGGATAGAATCTTCTTGTGATGACACAAGTGCCTCAGTAATTTGTAACGCAAAAGTGCTGAGTAATGTTGTTGCTAACCAAGAAATACATTCTAAATATGGTGGTGTTGTTCCAGAATTAGCGTCTAGAGCGCATCAACAAAACATTGTTCCCGTAGTGCAACAAGCTATAGAGCAAGCAAATATAACTAAAGAAGATTTATCTGCAATTGCATTTACAAGAGGTCCTGGTTTAATGGGATCTTTGCTTGTAGGTACTTCTTTTGCAAAATCTTTAGCCTTAGGTTTACAAGTTCCTTTAATAGATGTAAATCATATGCAAGCTCATATTCTATCTCATTTTATTGAGGATGAAAATAGCAAAATGCCTCCTTTTCCTTTTATCTGTTTAACCATTAGTGGCGGACACACACAAATTGTAAAAGTGACCAATCATTTTGAAATGGAAGTTTTAGGTGAAACCATTGATGATGCTGTTGGTGAAGCTTTTGATAAATCTGCAAAAATTTTAGGCCTTCCTTATCCTGGAGGTCCTTTAATAGACAAACATGCAAAACTAGGAAATCCGAAAGCTTTTCAGTTTACAAAACCTAAAGTAGGCGATTTAGATTTTAGTTTTAGCGGATTAAAAACGGGGATTTTATATTTTATTCAGAAACAAGTAAGAATAAACCCAAATTTTATCGAAGAAAATTTAGATGACATTTGTGCTTCTATACAATATACAATTGTAGAGATTTTAATGGATAAATTAAAAAATGCGGTAAAACAAACAGGCATTAAACATATTGCTATTGCTGGTGGAGTTTCTGCAAATTCGGAAATTAGACACCGCTTACAATTAGCCGAAAAACATTTTGGGTGGACCACCTATGTACCTAAATTTGAATATACCACTGATAATGCCGCAATGATTGCCATTACTGGTTATTTAAAATACTTAAACAACGATTATTCTGATGTTTCTGTAACCGCAAAAGCGCGATTAAAAGTTACTGAGAATTCTTAGAAGCTTTTTAAATAAAACAAACATAATTAACAAACTGAATTTCTACTCCTTGAAAACATTAAAAAACAGATTTCTATTCAATATTTATTATTTTCTATTATGGATAGGATATTTTGCGTTTGCAAGATTATTTTTCCTTCTTTTTTATGTTGATAAAACAAAAGAGTTAGACTTTTTAACGACACTAAAAACATTTCTTTACGGTGTACGATTAGACAGTTCTTTTGCCGCATATTTATGTTTCATTCCGTTTTTAATCATCATTTTTTCTGTTTTTATCAATTCAAAAATAATTGGAACCATTATAAAATGGTATTCGGCTATAATGATTGTTATTTTAAGTTTATTACTCATTATAGATGCTAGCTTATATCAATCTTGGGGAACGCGTTTAGATACTGCTTTACTAAAGTATTTAAATACTCCAGAAATTATGATTGCTTCTGTTTCTACTTTTCAAAAGATAACCGGAACTCTATTTTGGATTGCAACTTCTTTTGTCTTTATAAAATGGTTCAACAACATTATTTCAAAGAAAATAGCAAAGGTAGAAAAAGGTTTTTGGCTACAAGCGGTGCTGTTTTTCTTAATAACAGCGGCATTAATTATACCAGTAAGAGGCGGTTTACAAACCATACCTGTTAACCAAAGTAATGTTTACTTTTCTAGTAATATGTTTGCAAACCATGCATCCATAAATTACGCTTGGAATTTTTTTAACGCACTTACACATAAACCGGACGGAAAAAACCCTTATAAATTTTTTGATAGTGAAATAGCTAAAAACACCATCAAAAAAAGAAGATCTCAACTTTTAACAGCTGATACTGACAGTATTTTAAACACCACAAAACCAAACGTAATCTTTATTATATGGGAAAGTTTAACAGCCAAAGTTGTAGGCTCTTTAGGAGGCGAACCTAATGTAACAGAAAACCTAAACAAGCTATCTAAAGAAGGTATTTTGTTTACCAACTACTATGCGAACGGAGATAGAACGGACAAAGGGATTCCTGCTATTTTAAGTGGCTACTATCCGCAACCATCGCAGAGCATTATGAAAATGCCAAATAAAAGTAGAAACCTACCAATGTTACCTAAAAAAATGATGGATTTAGGCTACAATACTTCATTTTATTATGGTGGCGATTTAAACTTTGGTAACATGAATACCTATTTACGAAATTCAGGAATTACCGATTTTGTAGATGGTAATGATTTTGATGAAAAAGACTGGAACTCTAAATGGGGAGCGCACGACCACGTGTTTATGAAACGTTTAGCAGACGACTTGTCTAAAAAACAAAACGAACCTTTCTTTAAAATAGCGTTAACACTTACAAGTCACGAGCCTTATGAGTTCCCTGACACCTACAAATTTGGAAAAGATACTGAAGAAAATAAATTTAGAAGTGCGCATGCCTACACCGATAAAACCATTGGTACATTTATTGATTTTGCAAAACAACAACCTTGGTACAAGAACACCTTAATTGTTATTATAGCAGATCACGGGCACCGTTCTCCAGCACACAAAGGCACCTTTAATGCGCCTATAAAATTTCAAATACCTATGTTATGGTTAGGTGGCGCTCTAAACAAAAAAGGAATTGAAATAGACAATATTGCTAGTCAGGTAGATTTGTCTTACACGCTTCTAGACTTACTAAAAGGAGATAATTCTGAATTTAAATTTAGCAAAAACATCTTTAATACTTCCGATAAACAATACGCACATTATATCTTTAACAAAGGTTTTGGAACACTTTCTAAAAACGGGCTCTATTTATTTGATCATGTTAGCAAGAAAGCAATTTTAGAAGAAGGTAAGGAAGCAGCAAAATTAGACTCTTTAGGAAAATCGATTTCTCAAGAAGCTTTTCAAGATTTTCTAGAACGTGATTAGGTTTATAAAAAGTAATACTAAAAATTATAAGATTTCTTTTATTTAATCGATTATTGAGGAAGAAAAATACTTTTAATTTTCTCAATAAATTCAACAATAGTATAAGGTTTGGAGATAACTCCAGAAAAACCTAATGTTAAATACCTTTCAATATCTTCGGTAGAAGCATTGGCTGTTAATGCTAAAAAAGGACTTGTAGCATTAACGTTTGTAATAGTCGCTTTCTTTTTCATCAATTCTTCACCAGTCATATTTGGCATGTTGATATCTAATAAAACAACATCAAAAACTTCATTTTCTATTTTAGAAAGCGCCTCTAATCCATCATTTACAATGGTTACATTCACTTTTTCCTTTTTCAAAATATGCGCAACTATTGTTTGATTCATCAGGTCATCATCAGCCACTAAAATATTTTTTCCTTTTAAATCAATATTTTTATTCTTAACCTCTTCTGATATTATTACCTGCTTCTTTAATTTTGATTTTTTTTCAAAAGGAATTTCAATAAAAAAGGAAGCTCCTTTATTCAATTCACTTTTCACAGAGATATTACCATTCATGGCTTCTACCAAACGTTTTACAATAGCCAATCCTAAACCAGCTCCACCATAAACACGATGGTCATTTAATTCGTTTTGTTGGTATTCTTCAAATATTTTTAAACGTTGAGACTCGCTCATCCCTCTACCAGAATCTGTAACTTCAAAGATTACGGTAATCTTATTTTTTGTTTCAGCAGCTATCTTTAAACTTATAACAACTTTCCCTTTATTGGTAAACTTAATAGCGTTGCTAATTAAATTTGATAGTACCTGTTGAATTCTTACAGCATCTCCTAAAACAATTTCCGGCAGTTTTTCTGATGCTAAAAAAATTAGTTCTACATTTTTATTGGTATGAATATGCTGAAAATCGTTTTTACAATTCTGAATGGTTTCTAAAATAGAAATTTCTTCATTTACCAAAACCAATTTCCCTGCTTCTATGCGAGATAAATCTAAAATATCATCTACTATAACCTTTAAGTTTTTCCCTGCGGATGATAAGTTTTTAATGTATTCGGTAACTTTCTTATTCAATTTTTCTGATGAAATCATTTCAGAATATCCAAGAATTGAGTTTAATGGATTTCTAATTTCATGACTCATCATTGCTAAAAAACGAGATTTCTCTTCGTTCGCTTTATCCGCAATTTTTCGTAATTTTTCTAATTCAATATTTTTCTCTGCAAGTTCTCTTTTGATAAAGAAAATATCATTTCTATTTTGATTTAGCTGGTTTACATATTTATACACATTGCTTCTATTGTGTATTAAAATAGTGATTTGAGCATCCTCTTTAAAAAGTTCTAAATCTATATTATATTCTGTGTTTTCAGACACAATAACCATTCCCTCTAATAAAAAGGGATCATTTAACGGTAAAGCTTCTAAAGTTCCTTCTAAGAAAGGGCAAGAATCGTAAATAGAATCTTTAATTATAAATGCAGTTTTAGCAAAGCTCCCTGCAACAATGTTTGTAATAACTCCCGAATAATCGGTAGTTAATTGTATAAAAACATCATCTATTTTTGCAGGTATCAATAGTATTATTTTAAAGCTAATGTGGTTAATTTCATAAAAGCATCTTCAACATTTTCATCTTCTTTGGCACTGGTAATTAAATCTATATGTACAGAAACTTTCTGTACTACATTTTCTAATTCTTCTGCAGAAAGTAAATCTTTTTTGTTACCAACCACTGTTATGTTTTGCAAACCAGACAATTCTTTAACCATATTTAGATTCTCATCTATAGTTAAATAGGTTTCTTCTCTGCTTACATCAAACACAAACATTGCCGCATTAGAACCTAAAAAATAAGCTTTGGGTATTTTATCATTGCCACTTGTACCAGCAACATCCCAAATCATCAATTTAATAGTTTCATTTTTATATTCCACTATTTTTTTACTCACTCTAACGCCAATTGTACTAATGTAATCTTCAGAAAATTCGTTTAAAACAAATCGTCTAATTAAGGATGTTTTACCAACACCAAAATTACCAACGAGTAGTACTTTTTTTGCAATCATAAATTCTGAATAATTTTTACTCTTTAATCAATTCGTTTAAAATTAAATTATTCAAACGCTCTTCATCCGATAAATAAGAACGATCTCTTAAAATAATTTCTGATAAGTTATTTATATTGTCAGACAATTCTTCTGCAATCTCTTCTGTGATAACACCAGAAGTTGCAATGGCAATATAAATAGTTTTAAAGTTTTTTATAGAAAGCTGAAAAGTTTCGAACTTTATATTTTCTAAATCCTGACCTTCTTTAGAAAAGGCGTCTTCAGCAAAAGATTTAATAGCGGTTAACATGCCTGATATCATATCTTTATCTGCAATATTCCCTCTAGAATAATTTCCAGAAAGTAAACCAGATTCTTTTTCTATGATAAAAACCTCTTCTATAACAAATTCAAAAACTCCTTCTAAAATAATACCAGCATCATTTCTTTTTCCTTTAAAAAATCTTTTAAGAATTTGTTGAATAGAGAATTTTTCTTTTACAGTTTCATTGATACTGTCTGATAATTTAGTAATTTCTGCAACAATAAATTTCTTAACCATTTTACCCATAATTGGGTATAAGGCTTCTACAACTTCATCTTGAGAGTCTCTTATTTGAACTTTTATTGTCTCTGTAATGGTGTCTCCAAAATCTCTTGAAAAATTATTACGTAAGTCCGTAATTTTTTCATCTACAAGAGGAGCTACTCTTTTAGACAGTTTTTCTCTAAGGATAATTTCTTCACTAAGAGAATCAAATTTCTCTCTATCATCAGCTAATAAAAGGTCTCTGAGCAACTCAAAACGATTGTCTTTATTGTTATCTGCAGGCATTTTTTTCATTTATTCTTGCAACATCAATGCAATTTTCTCTAAAGCTTTACCTAATTTTTTTCTGTCTGCTTTTTCATCATCTAAATCAGCTAATCTTTTATCTAAATCATCATTCAAGTCTTGAAACTTGTGTTCCATTAAACTTTCTAGATCTGCTAATTTATTTTCTAGGTTTGTAACAGACTCAGATAGGTTTTTATTAGTTTGATCCTTTAATGTTTTTATCTGGTCGTACACATCAGCAAATTCTGTACTATATTGCTGCATGTTTTCTCCAAAAATCAAGTCTCTTACCGCTGCAATTCTATCATCAATTTTATGATTTTCAACTGCAGGTTGTTTATTTTCTGAATTTTTTTCCATTTATACTAAAAGTTGGTTACTGTAAGTAATTGTTATTGTTCTTAATGAGTGGTAAAAATTAGGCACTCCTAACAAATATACATCAAAAAAGAGTTTTTATAATCTTAAACTGTTATTTTTAAACCATCATAGGCTAAAAACACGTTTTCGGGTAACATTTTAGATACCTCATTATGAAAACCTAGTTTATGACTAATATGAGTTAAGTAAGCTTTTTTAGGTTTTACTTCAGCAATAAAATCTAAGGCTTCTTGTAAATTAAAATGAGTAGGATGCTCTTCTATTCTTAATGCGTTTATTACTAAAACATCTAAATCTTTCAATTTCAATTTCTCTTCATCAGAAACCGTTTTTACATCTGTTAAATAAGCAAAATCTCCAAACCTGTATGCAACAATAGGTAATTTTCCATGCAAAACTTCTATAGGTGTTACCTTTACTCCTTCTACATTAAAACTTGTTTTATCTACCAACTTTGGCAATACACTCGGCGCACCAGGATACCTGTTTTCTACACTAAAAATATAATCAAATCTTTTTTCTAAACTTAGCAAGGTTCTTTCCAATAAATAAATTGGCATTTCCCCAATTTGATAACAAAAAGCTCTTAAATCGTCTAAACCACCAATATGATCTGCATGTTCATGCGTAAAAAAGACGCCATTTAAAGATTGTACATTCTCTCTTAACATTTGCTGTCTAAAGTCTAAACCACAATCTACAGTATAAGAAACATGGTCCCAAGAAATTAAAACAGAAGACCTTAAACGTTTGTCTTTTAAGTTTTTAGACAAACAAACAGGGTGATTACTTGCAATCATAGGAATTCCCTGTGACGTCCCTGTTCCTAAAAAGGTAATATTGAGTTGTTTCTTGGTAAAGTTCATTCCAACAAAAATAGCATAAAAATTGACTGATAGCCTTCTATTTTAGTACATTTGTTTCAACCTTAAAAAATAGCATTATATGGCAATATCTTTAAAAGGAGATCAAGAGATTAGTAGTGTTCCTACAATTAAAAGCAAAGCGCTAAGAATTAATTTAAATAGAGATATTTACGGAACGTTTGCTGAGATTGGCGCAGGACAAGAAACTGCTCGTAACTTTTTTAGATCTGGAGCTGCTTCAGGAACAATAGCAAAAGCAATGAGTGCTTATGATAAAGATTTTTCTGATGCTATTTATGGCGTAGAAGAAGACAATCGTTATGTTACTCAGCCGCGTTTAAAAAAAATGTTAGGTCACGAAATCGATTTAATGGAAGATCGATTAAGCAGACAAAAACATCCAGATAAATTATTCTTTAGTTACGCCAACACAGTAACTACTATAGATTTTGCAAAACAATTTAAAGGACACGGTTGGGTAGGAATTCGTTTTCAATTAGACCCTCTAGAAGGCTACAATGAAATTGTTTTACACTTACGTTTTAAAGAAACGGATGCTCGTTTACAGCAAGAAACCTTAGGTATTTTAGGTGTAAATCTAATTTATGGTGCTTTTTATCTGAATGATAATCCTAAAGATTTAGTAAAATCTTTTTACGACAACTTAAGCAATGACCAGTTAGAAATTGATATGATTAATTTTGCTGGACCTCGTTTTATGTATGTAGACAACCGTTTAATGAGTTTACAGTTGCTAAAAAATGGTATGACAAATGCCGTTATGTTTGGCCCTGACGGAAATAACTTATTACCAGCACAAGTTTTATATAAGAAAAACATTTTAGCTTTACGTGGAAGTTTTAGACCTGTTACTAAGGTAAATATGGACATGTATGAAAAGTCTAAAAAAATATTTTTATCCGAAAATAAAGTAGAAGAAAATAAAACGCAAGTAATTTTCGAGATTACCCTAAGTAACCTAACTTCTGAAGGTAAAATTAATGAAAGAGATTTCTTAGACAGAGCAGAATTACTTTGTTCTCTAGGACAAAATGTAATGATTACAAGCTTTCAACAATACTTTAAATTGGTAGAATATTTTAGTGAATTTACCAAAGAAAGAATGGGCTTAACCATGGGAGGTCAAAATCTTATAGAACTTTTTGATGAAAAATATTACCGTAATTTAAGTGGAGGAATCTTAGAAGCTTTTGGTAAATTATTTTACAGAGACTTAAAAGTATATACCTATCCTTATCATGATACGGAATCTGACGAATATATTACAATAGAAAAACTAAAGGTTCACCCAAGAATGAAAGAACTATACAAGTTCTTTAAAAACAACGGAAAACTTGTTAATATTGATGATTTTGACAAAGATATCTTAGATATTTTTTCTCGTACTATCTTAAAAATGATTTTAAACGGAGAAAAAGGCTGGGAAGAAATGTTACCTGAAGGAATTTCTGATACCATAAAGCAAAAAAGACTTTTTGGTTACTCTAGAACAAGAGTCAGAAAATAAGCATTAAACCTTTTATTACTTATTAAGTCTAAACTTTATAAACTATTATAGTTGACAGACGAAACTATTTTAATAGAACAGTTAAAAAATATTCAGACTAAAGATAAAGCGTTTAGAGAGCTTATAACTCTCTATAAAGAACGCTTGTATTGGCACATCCGTAAAATTGTGATTTCTCATGATGATGCAGATGATGTTTTACAAAATACGTTTATTAAGGTTTTTAAAAATATAGATAAGTTTAACCAGGAGAGTAAGTTATTTTCTTGGATGTACAGAATTGCAACCAATGAGTCTATTACTTTTATAAATAAAAGAGCTAAAAAACGAAGTTTAGACATTGCTGACTACCAACAAGAATTAGCATCTACTCTAGCGAGTGATGATTTTTATACAGGTGATGAAATTCAAATTATTTTACAAAAAGCAGTTGCAACATTACCACAAAAGCAACAACTTGTTTTTAACATGAAGTATTTTGATGAAATAAAATATGATGAAATGTCTGAAATTCTAGAAACCTCTGTTGGAGCTTTAAAAGCTTCTTATTTTCATGCAGTTAAAAAAATTGAACTTTACATAAAAAAAGAAGCCAATTAAACCTTTCTATAATTAAAAGGTCTAAAGAGTATCATGGAAAACAAAATTAAAAATAGCGAAGAGTATTTAAACTCAATATTAGGAAAGAAAAATAGTTTTTCGCTTCCTAAAAACTATTTTGATACAATTGAAGATGCTGTTGAAACAAAATTAGCAGAAGAAAACCTGACTAAAGAAAATGGTTTTGCAACACCAGATAATTACTTTAAAAATTTAGAAGATAATATTCTATCTAAAGTTTCAGCACCTAAAAAAGAAGCTAAAGTCATTTCTTTTAAAGAAAGAATTTTAAAAATAATTCCTATTGCTGCTGCGGCATCAATCATTTTATTTATCGGGTTAAATTCTTTTGAGTTTAACAAGACAGAAGAACTAACCATAGACTCTTTGTCTGATGACGATATGGAGTTTTGGCTAAATTCTACTACTATACATACTAATGACATTGCTATTGTATTAGAAAATGACCTATTAGAAGAAAGTGACTTTTATTTTTCATCTTTAGAAGATGAAAACATTGAAGATTATATAAATTCTATAGACAACACTTCATTTTTAAATGAAATAAACTAAAATTAAGAATATGAAAAAATTGATAACCCTTATTTGCATTACCCTTTTTTGTACTCTTACCTTGTCTGCTCAAGACAATAAAGGAAGTAAAGAGAAAATTAAAGCACTTAAAGTTTCTTATTTAACAGAACAACTAAACTTAACACCCAGTGAAGCTGAAAAATTTTGGCCTATTTACAACGCATATTCTAAAGAACAATACTCTTTAAGATATACACTTAGGTATAAAATTAAAAATGCAATGAAAGAAGAAGGTGAAACTAGCGCTTTTTCTGAAAGTGAGGCACAAAAGTTAGTAATGTTAAAATTAACAACAGATCAGAAAATTTACGAATCTCAGAAAAACTTTATAGACAACATTAAAAAAGTAATTTCTTATAAAAAGATTGTTCAACTACAGTTAGCAGAAATGGATTTTGGTAGAAAACTAATGAGTAAATACAAACATAGGAGATCAGAATCTAAAAATTAAACAAAAAAAAAGGAAGCTAAATGCTTCCTTTTTTTTGTTACTTAATTAATGCCATGCAAGAATATAATTCTGGTTTATTAGAAGTAAACTGTCTTAACCAAATCGTTAGCTCATCTACTTCATAAGGTAACAATCGACTTAAGGCCTTTTCTAGTTCTTTACAAAACAAATCTGAATTAAAACTCACCTTTTTTAGTACCGTTTTAGTGTACTCAAACATTGCTCTAGCCATTTCTATTAATTAAATTAGACAATAAAACACAACTACTAAATCGTTATAGTAGCTTTACCAAAAGTAACGAAAAAAAACCATCATTTTATAAATGATGGTCTTAAATTATGCTTAAAAAATTGTTAAGATTATAATGTATTAATCTTTTCAACTAATCCTTTCGCTTTTTCTTCTAATTCTAGGTTGATCGCTTTAAAGTGCGCTTTTTTGTTTTCTACCTTACTGTTGTTAACTTTAGCAACTAAAGTGTCAAACGTTTCGATAGCTTCATCAATAATCGCTTCTCCTTTTTCTGGTGCATTTTTTAAGATTGAAACATCTAATGCATATTCGATAACATCACCTAAAACGTAATTGATATCTTTTTTTAAGTTTTTTATACTTGCCATAACTTCTTTAAAATTTAATTTTGCAAAGTTAGGTGTTTTTATCTAATTGTTTCTGATATTCTTCAAAAAATAAACCAATATGATATCCGTCTACTAATGCATGGTTTGCAGCAATAGCTACAGGCATCATTATTCTATCGTTTTCTTGATAAGTTTTACCAAAAGATAACTTTGGTATACTTTCATTTTTAACTCCAGAAACGGGTTCTTTTTGACTCGTAAATGTAAACCAAGGTAAAGCCGAACAATAAATACAACTATCTGACACTATTGGAGGAAATAAATCTGTAGAATTTAAAATTCTCTCTTTCTCCTCTAAAAAGTTCTTATTGAATATTTCTAAATCTTCTACATAATGAATAAAAGAAAAACCAAAAGTATAGTCTTCTCTTGCAATGGTTGCCGAAGCATGAATTGTATCACAGATAAAAACTTTATCATCTTGTATTCTGTACTTAAAATTTTCTATGCTGTTTAACGCTACCAAACAAGCATGCAAATACATGGCAAAGAAAGATTTCTTTTCTAACTTAGATCTTTTGTATAGCGCAGTAACATCAACATTAACCGTCACTCCAAAAAAAGGATCTTCTAAATTTCTAAAATGTTCGTAATGTTGTTTTCTATTCCAGTTTTCAATATCTAAATACTTCATAAAAAGGGAACGATGTCTTTAATGTTAGCAACTGTTTTGTAATCTGAATCAGATTTTTCTTGATCACTCACTTCTTCATGAACCCAAGTGGTATGAAAAGGAACATGAATTGCAGATGCACCTAAAGCAACTAATGGTAAAACATCTGATTTTAACGAATTACCAATCATCAAAAATTCTGATGGCTTTATATCTAAACGCTTTATTAATTTCTTGTAATCTTTCGCCTTCTTATCACTCATCACTTCTATGTGATGAAAATGTTTTAGCAAATTAGATTTCTCCAACTTTCTTTCTTGATCTAACAAATCTCCTTTGGTAGCAACAATCAATTTATATTTACCTTGTAGAGATTGCAACACCTCTTCTACTCCATCTAGCAATTCTATAGGCTTATCTAGCATATCTTTACCGATATCTAAAATGGCGGCTATTGTTTTTTGATTTACGTTATAATTAGAAAGCTCTAAAGCACATTCTACCATAGATAAAATAAAACCTTTTACGCCATAACCATAATAGGCTAAGTTTTTAATCTCTTTCTTAAAAAGCTCTTGGTCTATTTTATTTTCTGTCTCGTACTTTGCTAATAATTTTGCAAATTGATGTTCTGCATCTCTAAAATAAGTTTCGTTTACCCACAAAGTATCATCCGCATCAAAAGCAATTACCTTTATGTTGTTACTTATTTTCATGATTTATAATTTTAAAAATTGAATCGCTTTTTCTAAATCTTCCGGAGTGTCTATACCTACAGCTTCTACATCTGTTTCTACCATTTTAATTTTTTTACCAATTTCCTGGTATCTAATGGCTTCTATTTTTTCTGCAGCTTCCAATGGAGTCATTGGCGTATTGTAAAAATCTATTAACGCTTGCTTTCTAAAAGCATACACGCCTTTGTGTTTATAATACTTAACAGCAATATCTTTATCTCTATGAAACGGAATTACGCTTCTAGAGAAGTAAATTGCCAAATTATCCACATCCGTAATAACCTTCACATTATTAGGGTTTTCGATATCTTCTTTATTGGTAATTTGTACTTTTAAAGAAGCTAAATCAATCTCTTTTTTATCGTCTTTTTTAAAGACATCAATTAATTTAGAAAGCGAAACTTCATCTATAAAAGGTTCATCACCTTGTACATTAATTACAATATCTGCTTCGATATTTTCTACTGCTTCGGCAATTCTATCAGAACCACATTCGTGTTCTTTGGTACTCATAATTGCTTTTCCGCCTGCTTTTTCTATGGTTTCAAAAATAATATCAGAATCTGTTACAATAAAAACATCATCAAATAAATTGGTATGCAAAGCGGCTTCATACGTTCTTAAAATAACAGATTTCCCTCCTAAATCTTTCATTAACTTTCCAGGGAAACGAGATGCACTATATCGTGCAGGAATCATGGCAATTATTTTCATAAATTATATTTAAAAGGTACTTGTAAAATGATTACTCTCCAGAATAACGTACAAAGTTTCTTCGTGTTTCGTATAAAGTTACTTCTATTTCTAAGTTTGCAGGTATGTGAGCTCTTAATTTGTTATAAATAATTATTGAGATGTTTTCTGCAGTTGGATTTAAGTTTTTAAATTCTGGAACTTCAATATTTAAGTTTTTATGATCAAAAGGCTCTTCTATTTCTTCTTTAATCAATTCTCTTAACAAGCCTAGATCATATACAAAACCAGTAATAGGATCTACTTCACCAAACAACGCCACAATCATTTCATAATTATGACCATGATAGTTTGGGTTGCTGCATTTACCAAATACTTCTGCATTTTTCTCATCCGACCACTCTGAATTAAATAGTCTGTGTGCCGCATTAAAATGTGCTCTTCTATAAACTTTTACTTTAGGCATTTTTTAATTTTTCAAAAGATTTATCAAAAATAATTTTAAACCACTCTGTATATTCATTTGGATTGTTCTCCATGTCTTTTTTAACATCAAGTAAAGTCATCCACTTATAAGCTTCTACTTCTTCTTTATTTATTTTGGGAGCATCGTTATAATAACCAACCATCACATGATCGAATTCATGCTCTGTTAAACCGTTATCAAAAGGTGCTTTGTACATAAACGAAAAAACTTCCTTTATCTCCGTAACAAATCCCATTTCTTCCATTAATCTTCGTTTACCTGCAGCTAAATTTGTTTCTCCATCTCTTTGATGAGAACAACAGGTATTTGTCCATAATAAAGGCGAATGGTATTTGTGTGCAGCTCTTTGTTGCAGCATTAATTCTCCTTTATCATTAAAAACAAACACTGAGAAAGCTCTATGCAATACTGCTTTTTCATGCGCTTCCATTTTTGCCATCAATCCAATCGGATTGTCTTTTTCATCTACTAAAACTACTTGTTCTTCCATATTCGCAAAAATAAGAAAATCAATGAGTATTAAATCATAAAATAATTACAAAACCTATAAGAGTTTTTTATTCTTTTATTTTGATAACATATATTTGTAATTCTTAACGCCCAATTTGTTTCATGAAAATTTTCTTAAAAGCCTTTTTTATAGTTGCCATAATTGCATTTTATCAATGTAAAGATGAAAAGAAACCTGTAGAAAAACAAACTAATAAAAATAAACTAGAAGAGAAGGCTGTAAAAGCATGGGATAGCCTAAATAGCGAAAATACAGAGGCTTTTTTAACCGTATTTGGCAAACAAAACCCAGAAACCATTGTAGAAATTACAACCGATTTTGGTAAAATAAAATTGCGTTTGTTTGAAGATGTACCAATTCACAGAGCAAATTTTATTTTCTTAACCAAAATAAAATATTTTAACACTACTGTTTTTTATAGAATTGCTAAAAACTTTGTGCTACAAGGTGGTAATTCTGATGAAATGTACACCCAGAGAGAACGCAGAAAATATGGGAACTATCTGTTAGAACCCGAATTTAGAAATAACAGAAAACATAAATATGGTGCATTGGCCGCTGCCAGACAATGGGACAATAACCCTAATAAATTATCAAGTCCTTTTGAGTTTTATATCGTTCAAAGTAAAAGAGGTGCTCATCATTTAGATAATGAACATACTGTTTTTGGTGAAGTCATTTCTGGTTTTGATACCATGACAAAAATGTCTAAAGTAGAAGTTGGCGTAGATGAATGGCCTCTTGATGATGTAAAAATGCACATCGAGATTATAGAATAAAAGAGCTATTCCATAGAGAATTGTTAAGAAATGATACTATATAGTGTCTAGCAAGAAAGGACTCAAGACCGCTGCACTAAAAGACACAAGAAACAAGACTTTGTCAAATAACTATTTTTAAGTGCTTTGTCCGTTAAAAGAAAAACTCAATAAAAGCCTGTAAAAAAGGTGTCTTTTTTTCTTATTATCACCAATCAACAACGTTTTATCAAGGATACTAGACATACTTCTAAAGCAAATATTTTTCATTTAGAAACAAACCTAAGAGAATTGAATCCTTAGCTATCGATCTGCGATTAAAATCACTAAAAAAATTATAGAATAAACCCTATCTTTGCACCTCAAATTTTGTAGATGACATTTTTAGAAGAGATAGCACGTAGAAGAACTTTTGGTATTATATCGCACCCGGATGCTGGTAAAACCACATTAACAGAAAAATTACTACTTTTTGGTGGCGCAATTCAAGAAGCTGGTGCTGTAAAAAATAATAAGATTAAAAAGGGAGCCACTTCCGATTTTATGGAAATTGAACGTCAGCGTGGTATTTCTGTTGCTACTTCTGTTCTAGCTTTCATTTATCAAGATAAAAAAATAAACATTTTAGATACTCCTGGTCACAAGGATTTTGCTGAGGATACTTTTAGAACTTTAACTGCCGTAGATAGTGTTATTGTGGTAATTGATGTTGCAAAAGGTGTGGAACCGCAAACCGAGAAATTGGTGGAAGTTTGTAGAATGAGAAGCATACCAATGTTGGTTTTTATCAACAAGTTGGATAGAGAAGGAAAAGATGCCTTTGATTTATTAGATGAAGTTGAGCAAAAATTAGGTTTGCGTGTTACTCCAATGAGTTTCCCAATAGGAATGGGATATGACTTTAAGGGGATTTATAATATTTGGGAAAAGAAATTAAATCTTTTTTCTGGTGATAACAAAACTTCTATTTCCGAAGGTGTTGAGTTTGATGATTTATCAAACCCAGAACTAGACAAAATAGTTGGTAAAAAAGCCGCAGATACTTTACGTGAAGAAATAGAATTGATAAGCGAGGTTTACCCCGATTTTGACAGAGAAGAGTACCTGAGCGGTTCGCTCCAACCTGTATTTTTTGGTTCTGCTTTAAATAACTTTGGAGTAAAAGAATTGTTGGATGCATTTATTGAAATTGCTCCTGCTCCACAACCTAAAAAAGCAGAAGAGCGTTTAGTAGATTCTAAAGAGAAAAAAATGACTGGTTTTGTGTTTAAAATCCATGCAAACATGGATCCAAAACACAGAGATAGATTGGCTTTTATTAAAATTGTATCGGGAACTTTTAAAAGAAATGCACCTTATTTACATGTTAGAAATGGTAAAAAAGTTAAGTTTTCTAGTCCGAATGCATTTTTTGCAGAGAAAAAAGAAATTGTAGAAGAATCTTTTCCTGGTGATATTGTAGGAATCCATGATACCGGTAACTTTAAGATTGGAGATACTTTAACTGAAGGAGAAGAATTGAATTTTAAAGGAATTCCTAGTTTCTCTCCAGAACATTTCCGTTACGTAAACAACGCAGACCCAATGAAATCTAAACAATTATATAAAGGTTTAGATCAATTAATGGATGAAGGTGTAGCGCAGCTATTTACTTTAGATATGAATGGTAGAAAAGTAATTGGAACTGTTGGTGCTTTACAATATGAGGTTATTCAATACAGACTAGAACACGAATATGGAGCAAAATGTTCTTACGAAAATTTAAGTGTTCACAAAGCGTGTTGGGTAGAACCAGAAGATATTAAGAATGATGAATTTAAAGAATTCAAACGTGTTAAACAACGTTATTTAGCAAAAGACAAACAAGGTCAGTTAGTGTTTTTAGCAGATTCTGAATTTACTATACAAATGACACAAAGTAAATATCCAACGGTAAAGTTGCATTTTACAAGTGAATTTAAAAAATAATTATGATAAAGAAATTTCTTTTTTTACTGCTAGCAACTCTCAGTTTTAATGGAGTTTCACAGACTTATGATTTATCAGATTTTAAACCTAAAGAATTACACAATTCTATTCGTTTAAATTATATTTTAATAGACCAACCCAATAAAACATACGATTACGGAGATGGTAGCACCTACACACTTCAACCAAGAATGGGTTTATTTGGATTAAATTATAATTTTCCTTTAAATGATTGGTTATATACTGGTGCTGGTTTTCACGGAGCAGTATATGGAGATCAAGGTGGTTTATTTACTTTAGGAGTAAATTTAGGGGTAAATACCCAACTTTATAAAAACTTATACTTCGATGCCAACGTGCATGTAGGAGGCGGTGGTGGTTTTAGAAGCTTAGTTGATGGCGGTGGAATTATCTACCCAAATGTAGGTTTACAATATAAAAATAACGGATATGCATTCGGTTTGCAATATGGGTATGTAAACTTTTTTACTGGAATTCAAAAAGGAGATAATATTTCCTTTTTTGTAGAAATACCAACCTCGTTAAGAACTGCATCTTACAAACATGCTCAAAAATCTTTTACAGTTAACGATGAAACGAAAGATAAAGTTTGGAAGAAACCTGCTGTAAAAAGTGTACAACAAATTACTTTTGATTATCTTTTTCCAATAGGATCTTCAAGAAACGATGGTATTGGAAACTTTAATAACACCACTCCACTTACCCAAACATTAAGTCTTTTAGGTTTTGAGTACCAACGTTATTTAAACAAAGACACCTTTGTATACGCACATGTAGACGCTATGTATGGTGGTTTAAGAGCTGGTTTTATGGATGTTTTTTTCGGTATTGGTAAAAACTTTGTAGAAACAGAATATGTAAACTTTTTTGCCAAAGCAGGAATTGGTGCTGCAGGAGGTAGAATTTTCCCTGAAGGTGGTTTAACCATGTACCCAAGTGTGGGTGCAGATGTAAAAGTTACCAAAAATTTTGGATTAGGTCTTCATGGTGGTTATCATAAATCTGTTAGTGGTACTTTTGAAGCATATACAGCCGGTTTTAGTTTAAAATATTATGGGTTAAGCGGCGGAATAAAAGATCCTTATACAGCAGAAAAAATTAAATATATAAATACCCAAGGAATACAAATTGGTGTGCAAAATCAAACTTATTTTGATGTTGCCATTCTTGATAGATCATATAAAGAACATGATTTAGAGTTAATAGCATTAAAAGTTAATTACGATCTAAACCATCGTTTTTATATAGCTGGAGAAGCTTCTTTTGCTTATTTAGGTGGTGCAGGTGGCTATGCTCATGGAATTTTTGGATTAGGAATAAAATCAAATAAATTTTTAAATGATAATTTTTCATTATTTGCAGAAGCTGCAGCAGGTGTAGCAGGTGGCGGTGGTGTAGATTCTGGCGAAGGTGTATTAGTAAGACCTACCGCAGGTATTAATTATCATTTAAACGATAACTTTTCGTTTACAGCTTCTGGCGGACAAATGTGGTCTCCTAATGGTAACGTAAACTCAACAAATTTAAACATTGGTTTTACCTATGGTTTATCAATTTTAAATACTAAAAAATAATGTATTCTGAATTTGTTTCAGAAACCTATCAATAACAATAAAATCTTGATGCATTTCAAGGTTATTAGTAATGTCAGTTCGAGCGCAGTCGAGAACTATTAAATGAATAAAACATCTCGACTGCGCTCGAGAAAACAAAAAAGTAAATTAAAAGATTATGAATAACGGAATTTATGCAAAATTCACCACTCCAAAAGGTGAGATTTTAGTACAATTAGAACACGAAAAAGCTCCTGGAACTGTTGGTAATTTTGTTGCTTTAACAGAAGGAAATTTAGAAAATGCTGTAAAAGAGCAAGGAACTCCTTATTATGATGGATTAAAATTCCACAGAGTAATTCCAGAATTTATGGTACAAGGTGGTTGTCCACAAGGAACAGGAACTGGTAACCCAGGTTATAAATTTGATGATGAATTTCACCCAGATTTAAAACATGATGCTCCAGGAAAATTAGCAATGGCAAACTCTGGTCCAGCAACAAACGGAAGTCAGTTTTATATTACCCACGTTCCTACTCCATGGTTAGACGGTAAACATACTGTTTTTGGTTCTGTAATTAAAGGTCAAGATGTTGTTGATGCAATTGCTCAAGGAGATGATATGACTGTAGAAATTATTAAAGTTGGTGCAGAAGCAGAAGCTTTTAATGCTGTTGAAGCTTTTAGAACTTTTGAAGGATCTAGAGAAAAGCGTGAAGCTGCAGAAATAGCAAAACAAAAAGCATTGTTAGATACAGTTGCTGCTGGTTATGATGAAACTGCAAGTGGTTTACGTTACCAAATTTTACAAAAAGGAACAGGAAAAAAAGCTACTAAAGGTGCTGGAGTTTCTGTGCACTACAAAGGTCAATTATTAGACGGTACTGTTTTTGATTCTTCTTATAAGAGAAAAGAACCAATCGATTTTAATGTTGGTGTAGGTCAGGTTATTTCTGGTTGGGATGAAGGAATTCAATTATTACAAGTGGGTGACAAAGCTCGTTTTGTAATCCCTTCTAACTTAGCGTATGGTTCTGCAGGTGCAGGAGGAGTTATTCCACCAGATGCAACACTTATATTTGATGTAGAATTAATGGCTGTAAAATAAGAATACTCTTCTTTACAAGTTATATAAGTACAAAAAGCTCTCTGATTTCAGGGAGCTTTTTCTATGTAAAAAGAGTACTAAAATCTAAGATTTACTGCTCTAACACCAAATGAATTTTAAAATGATTGCTAAAATTATAAAACAAGTAGCACCTACTAATAAAGCATCTTAAGAGAAATTTCTGAAACTCGTTTTTTTATAGTTGATACCCTATACAGCTTCCGTTGACAACTAAAAATCAATATTTTACAAAAAAAAATAGAATAACCTCAATATTTATTGTAAATTCAAAGCATCAAATTCTTCCCATTTGCTATGAAAGAATTTCCCCTAAAAATTAAACTGATTATTGAGTATATCTTCCATTAAAGGAGGGTGTGCGTAATTAATAATAGTATATAAAGAAATTGACAATAATTTAAGAAAACACCTGAACAACCAAATATACCTATAAGTAGGTATTGACTTTTAGAAACAAAGGTTATAACTTGAAACCAACTAAAACCAACTAAAATGAAAAACTTAATACTACTTTTTTCAATAATTTTAATATCAACTGAAGTTTCTTTTTTACAAAACTGTGTAACTAATCTTGAAAATATAATTGAATAAAAAAATAGCTACAACACTTATAACCGTTACACATAACAATAATTTATAAGTAATTTATTATAAATAAAAAGCATCAAATTCTTCCCATTTACTATGAAAGAATTTTCCCTTAAAATTTAAACTTATTATTGAGTATATTTTTCATTAAATGAAGGGTATCCGTAATTAAATTTAGCGTATAAGGAAGTTAGCAAAAATATAAACAACCCAAAACCAATATATTATGAAAAAAATATTACCAATTGCAATTTTAGGACTATTATTAATTATCAACTCTTGTTCTTCGACTAAAAATATTGGATTAACAGAACAAACAGGATTTGTTGAACTTCCTTTTCCGAGTAACAATTTTAAACCCGGACAAATTGTTGAAGTGTATTCAAAACCAAAAAAAGTGGAAATTACACATCAACCATCAATTAATTGGGACCAAGTAAATAGCTCACCAGGTTGGAACATTTCTTCAAATCAAACTAAAGAAATAAAAAGAACTTTGTCTGCAGAAATATCAAACATATTGAAAGGAAAATATGATTTTGCAAGTTCTGAAAATGTAAAAGTTGAATTTACAAATACGAAAACAACTGTAATTCAAAAAAGTACTATTTATAGTGCTGTAAAAAGCGAGCTAAAGAACGATTCAGAATTGAATGAACAAATAACCGACTTTATGGACGATGGAACACACTTTGACGTAATTACATCAACTTTAAGTGCAAACATCAGTTTCACATTAGTGAATTCTTCAAATCAATCAATTGATTTAGACTCTGAAGTAATTGAACAAATCAATTCTCAATTTGATATTGACTTTTCAAAAGACGCAACTGGAAATAGAGTAATAACAGGAGAAAATTTAGTTGTTGGAATTCATAAAGACCCAAAAATCGTGAAATTGATAATGAAAAGGCTGAAAAAAGAAGAGTAAATAAAATACTTTTGCTAACACCGTGTATAATTAATGGCTGGTTCTCTCATACTTACGAAAATCCTCTCGGATTTTCTATTCAGTTTTTATTTACTAAACTAGGTGTTTAAACACGTTACAAAAAGCTCTCTGAACTCAGAGAGCTTTCTCTATGTTAAAGAATCTTTAAATCTAAGACACACTTCTCTTGTATGAAATCAATTTTAAAGTGATTACTGAAATCTTTTTTTTTGAGATTGCTCCCCTATAAACCTTTGTTAATAAGTTAAAATAAATGTTTAAACATTTAAATAACATACACTTGTTATTTATTGTACATTTATATTGCCAAATTCTTCCCCTTTGCTATGAAAGAATTTTCCCAAAAAATAAAAAATATTACTATGTATATCCCTCTTTAAATGATGGATATCCGTAGTTAAAGTTAGTATATAAAGAAGTTGTAAACAATTAAAACGAAAATCGCTGTACTCAATAAATTAACAATGAAAAATTTAAAATTATTTTACGGAATTTCAATAATAATTATGATTTTATCATCCTGTTCAAGCGATGATGATGATTCTTTCAATTTTGTAATTGGAGAATGGAGAGCGATAGAAATGTCTGAAAATAACGAAAGTGTAGAATTACCTGTTTGTTTACAACATCAATACATATTATTCAAATCTAATAATGAATTCTCTGGCGGAAGAATAGAATCAACTAATTATCCAGACGAATGTTATACTATTAGTTTTAGTAGTATTGAGTGGGAATATTTAGGAAATAATAAATATAGAATCGGAGATAGGAATGAACAAGGAAAAATATACACGATAATAAAAGTAGGAAATAATATATCAATGCTAAATCCGAACGGGATTACAAAAATAATTTACGAACCATTTGAAAGCGGTTTTTAAAGAAAAAAATATAAAATCTGAAAATAAAATTGACGTAAAAGCATAAAACTGTTTACAACACCGTATAAACTTTATTGCTGGTTTTGGCTCACTTGGAAAATTCCTCCGGAATTTCGCCGTTCGTACTTTATTTACTAAATTCACTCCTTAAACAACGCAACAAAGCTTATACAACAACGTTGTATGCAAGGCGAAGACCGAAGCTTACATTGAAATAATTTTATAATAAATTTGAAAAAACGGATAGAAAATATTAGCTCATTGATTGGATGTTGGTGCAAGAAAAAAATAGTTTTGCCCACCCGCTTCTTCCCTTCGAGACAGTTAGGGAAGCCCTCACACATTGCACACATTTGCAAATCGCACAAGCCGACCCACAAACCAAAATTTTCAAAAGAGTGCAATTTTCGCCAACGCTCCATACTCGTAACTATAATGATAAACATCTAAAAAATTAATAAAATGAACAATGAATTTTTACAATCATTTCTAAAAACAGGCCTCTTTGAAATTGGAGACAGTGATGATAGACTTGAAAAATTAAAAAAATCAATTGCAGACTTACAAAAGCAGTTTGAAGAAGATTATTCTCTGCTTCCTAAATATACCTTAGTTGCAATCGATCCAAATATTTCGGATACTGAACCTGCTTTATTGGAGACAGAAAAAATTGTAATAGTTCATTGGGAAACATTAAGGAGTAAATACGCTGAAATGCCAAGGAATATTTTAAGAGGAGTAATTTTAAATGCAATTAACAATGTTGGAATTGATGACCCACTGGCAGCTAGAATTATTTATTTGTCCGCACTAAATCTTTATCCATATGTCAAATTAAATAAAGAAAAAAGTATTGTTGATCGCTTAATAATTAAACTTGGAGATATAGCAGAAATTAATGCTGTTGAGGAATGGTCTTTTGTTGAAGAGGAACCCAAATTAAAATTAAGTACTTTAAAACTTAATGACATTAAGTTAGGTAAAGCAAAGATTGATACTGAAAAACTTCAACCAAAATTAAGAGAAGCAATTAATAATGATCCTAGTGGTCATACTGCTCAAAACCATGGAGGAAGCAGTCAATGGGGAGTTCATTTTGCTGATTTGGCTACAGAAGGAATTGCAACTGCTTTTGATAGTGCAATGACCCAGCTTACAGGTTCACTGTCTGCTGATTCCATTGAAACCCCAATAAATAAATTTTTTGCTGCATTTAAAAAGAGCTTAGATGTAAGTCTAAAAACTTCTTTCACTTCATTAACATCTGTTGAACGAAGAAGTAAACTTTTATGGTGGAAGGAAACTCTTTATTCTTCATCACTTAGAACAAGTTATAGAGGTTTGGACAAGTACTTACTTCCAATAGTTATGAGTACTGATTTAAATAATCAAATACCAGAAGTAACCCCGATTAGTGTTGATTATCTCTTGAGGGATACATTGTTTTTGTTAGATGAAAGGAAAGAGAACAAAGTGAAGTTTGTAGTCTTTTTAACTGAAATTACAAAGAAAGGAGTTAAAGATGTTTTAAAACCATTTTTCCCTGAGTTAAACGAGGAAGAAGGTCGAATATCAATAACTGATTTCATTGCTCTTTTATTAAATGACAGAACTAATATAAAGGAATTTAAAAATAGAACTGGGATTGAAGATAAAGATGAAAGTGATATTAGTGAGATAGCTGTTGCAATCCTACATGATTTATTAACACAACGACTAATTACAGAATAAAATGGCAGGAAGATGTAAAGAACCATCATGCTTTCCTGATGAAATAGGTTGTAATGTGGAAGGTTGTTCAAATGTAAAGGATTGTAAGAATTATATTTCCGAAGAATCCACTACTGAAGATGTTGAAAAAGTTGATGAAGACAATTATTATAGAATTCCATGGACTGGAAATTCATTTGGATTGACTGATTTAAATTATTTGACTGCTTCATCAAAACCAATTTTTATTGGAATTACTGGGGTTGCAAGTGCTGGCAAAACAACTTTCCTTGCATCATTATATTGTCTTTTAAGAAATGGTGAAAGCATTGGTAACTATAGTTTTGCTGGATCATTAACACTTATAGGTTGGGAAAATATTGCATGGTACTTAAGTTGGAAGAATAACGGAAATATTCAATTCCCGCCACACACCTCTAATAATGCAGGAAGGTTACCAGGCTTATTGCATATTGCACTTAAAAATAATGAAGGTGAAAAAATTGACTTGGTGTTTACAGACGCACCCGGTGAATGGTTTGACCACTGGAGAATAAATGTGAATAACGAAAATGCAAAAGGTGCTAAATGGATTCATGATAATTGCGATGCTTTTTTACTTTTTGCAGATTGCGAGATGCTTACTCCTACTAATTCAAAACGCGGGATTGCGAAGCAACAGATAAATTCTGTTGCAGATAGGATTATGGAAAATTTAGGAAACAGACCTTTTGAGTTAATTTGGTCTAAATCAGACATTACTATACCTGTTGAAACAAAAAATCAAATCCGTTCTCACTTTAAGCAAAATCAAATAAAGTATTTTGCAGAATATGAGACAAGTGTAAAAGCGGGTGAAGATGAGTTATTTCATCAAAACATCTGCAATTCTATAGACTGGCTTATTGAAAAGTTACACAACAATAAAAACCAGATACCTCGAATACTCTCGCATAAACCCGAAGATATGTTTCTTTCTAAAAGAGCTATAAATGAATAAATCAATTGATAACATACTAATAATTGGTGGCCCAAATGCAGGTAAAACTCATTTTGGAGGTCAGCTGTATGGCAGGCTTAATAGCAGACAGTTTGAATATAAAATTGCCTCAAATAATAGACCTACTGACTTAACGATATTTGAAGATGTTCTGACAAAACTTGCCGAAGGCAAGAGAGCTGGACATACAGAATCATCAGCAAATAGAACAATACAATTAAAATCTGAAGACAATAATGGGAATTCCGTTATTTTTTCCTTTCCAGATTATGCTGGTGAGCAAGTAAAAATGATAGTTGATAATAGAAGAGTAAATGATTTGTGGAAGGAATATATTGACACAAGTAACTCTTGGATTTTATTTGTAAGGTTAGATGAAATTGAAGTTCTAGAAGATTTGGTTAACAGAGGGATCCCAAGTCCCGATGAAATTCAAAAAAGACAATCATCAACACCTCCAGTAAAAATCTCAGATGCAGCCCATTTCGTTGAATTACTACAAACACTTATTTATATCAAAGGGGTTCCTTCATTACGGAAAATATCTCAGCCAAACCTTACCATTATACTTTCGTGTTGGGACTTGTTGGAAATTAAAGAAACAGCTATCCCATCTCAGATATTAAAAGAACGATTACCTTTTTTATGGGATTTTGTTAGTAATAATTGGGATGAGAACTCTCTTTCAATTTTAGGTTTATCATCAACTGAAAAAACATTGACAGATAATCCTGATGATGATTATATTGATAGAACACCTATTGATTTCGGATTTATTATTAATGAAAAAGGGAAAGCAGAAAAAGATTTGACTCTTTCAATTCCAAGGTTTATAGGTAAATAATATGATTATACATCAAGCATTTTACGGAGAAGTAAATAGAGGTCATGCCTGCATAAATCAATCTTTGATTAACTCTGATTTAACTTCGTTTCTTATTTCATTTACAGATAGACCAGCGGCATTACCTCCAGGTGTAGCTTTGCAAGCTTATTTTTCAGGCACAGCGTGGTCAAATTATTATATTTTCACGAAAACCTTTACAGATCCTTATGCTACGCGATCAGGAATGGTTTTCACTCATGCTCTAATTATAAATTTAGATAGTATAAATTCTATTAATAATTTAAATGACATCTTTTGCAATTTCATAGAGATTGTACCTGAAAGTAGAGAAGTATTAAATGATGTTGAATTTAATCTTTCACCACAAGTCGTTTCTTCAAACAATAAATTACATCCATTATATATTAAAGATTGTATAAGCACTTTATTAGTTGGCAAATTGCCAATTCTGTTTACAGGTGATGAACAATCATTTGAGAATATTATACAACAAATTTGGAATGCTCCAAATATAGAACTCAGGAAGAAAATTAGATATAGAGCAAGTTTTTCACCATCTGATATTGAAGGTGTAAAGGATCTTACTATTGTCTCAGTTCAGAAAGATTTACATTCCAAATGGTTACATAAAACTATCATTGACGCAGAGAACAATAAACTGATTAAAATCACCTCACATTCAGAAGCTCTTTTTTTAGGGTCAAAAGATAAAAATCCATTTTATACATTCCTTATAGATTTGAATGTAGATCAAAGTAACTTTTCAAACTACGGTCAATTAGATAAAGTATTTGGTGATTATAACAAAATTACGACTATCGACAATGCGGATATTATACGACAAAATATTCGTATGTTATCAATAGTATCACCATCAATGAACGATGGGGCTACTATCAAAAACAAGTTTATTGATCGCCTAAACGAATTGATTAAATTAGGTATAGAAAAGAATTTTAAAGCTTTAAGAAATATTAATTGGAAAGCCTTTGAAAATGGAGAGAATGGAATGTGTAAAGTCTTTTCAGAATTTATCAAGTTGGAATTTATTAATCCGAATATTGATATTTCAAACTTGTCTGAACTAATTGACCTTGGATTTTATGAAACAAAAAAGAATTGGTGGCATGACACTATTAAGGATACTTTGAAAAGTGTTTTTACAACGTGTTCGATATCAACAATTGAAGTTTTATGGAAATTAGTAAATCAGACAGATAAGATAATTGAAAATATATTCCAAATTTTACCTAAATCACTTGAATGTGAATCCTTTTTAAGGGATACTCTCCCAGCTGAAATAAAAGAATCAACAATTAAAAAACTTGAAAATATTTCTAAACAAAGAAAATGGTTATTACTGCATGCAGACATATTATTAAAATATTTAGAACCTAAAGAGGCAATTATTAAACAATTAAAAATAGAAACTGATTTGACAATAGAAAACTCTTTTGGAGGTCTCTATCTAATTGGAAAACTAAATGATAAACAACTACTTTCTATTACTCTTTCTAGCTGTAATACCAAGTTAATTCACGAAACAGCTAATCGTATATCTAAGAATAAAAGTTTACTCAATAATATTGATCCTAAAAAAGTATGTTGGCTAAATATATGGTCCGCTTCCTTAATACTATCCAGAAACTTTTCATATGGGATTGAAGGCAGAGAAATTGAAATTGTAAAATCAATATTTGATTTAATCACTTCAAATGAATCAGTGCCAGATATAATAATTGAAAGTATTTCAGAATCAGAATTTGCAGATATTTCTAATTATGGGCGAAGAGATGAATGTTGGAATAAGATTTCTCCAATATATATACAAAGCTTTATTGAGAAAACGTCAAAGGAAGTTATTACGCAATATATCAAGGGTAAAATTTCGTTCCATTCAATAGAAGAGCCATTAGTAAATTATATTTCATCGGATATATTTATGTCAAGCTTTCTTAGTGCATATAGGGATAATATTGAACCAGTAATAAGAGTCTACGAGTCTTTTCCAAATTTAAAAGATCTTTTCTTGGCTAATTATATTAAGTGTTTTTCAAGTTCAGTAAATGAAGCGGCCTCTATAAATCTAGGCTCTCTTGTATACAGATTAGATTACACAAACACCGCCAAAAATATTTATGATAAATCTAGATATAACTATTCGTTTAAAGCTGCTTTTGAACAATGTAAAAGTTTAGTTAGCGTAACTCGGTGGGACAGTCTTTGGAATAAAAAATATCCTGAAAATTCTTTGGAATCAGGTTTCAGTAAAACAAAATATCAAACAGAATTAGAAATGATAAAATCATTACCAACAGTTGTAATTTTAACAGCTATACAAGAAGAATACAAAGCAGTTCGTGCACATTTAATAGAAATTGATGATGTTGTTCAAAATGACACAGTTTATGAAGCTGGGATTTTTAAGATTCACGATAAAGAAATAGCTAAAGTTGTCATTAGGGAGTGCGGAGCCAAAAACACGATAGCAGCGCAAGAAACCGAAAGGGCTATACAATATTTCACACCAAATATCTTATTGTTTGTTGGTATAGCTGGATCTAGAAAACCAAACGATTTCTCAATAGGTGATGTTATTTTCCCAAAAGTGATTTATTCTTATGAAGCAGGCAAATCGGAAAAAGGTTCTTTTTTGGCTCGCCCTGATTTAGCGTCTTCAACATACACATTAATGGAACTTGCGAAAAGAGAAAGAAGAAAAGATGATTGGAAATCTTTGATTAAAAATGATTGGAATATTGAAGTTAAAGCAGACCTTGGAATAATTGCATCTGGAGAACAAATTGTTGAACACTATGAGTCAGAGGTTGGTAAAATACTAACAAAACATTATAATGATACATCTGCTGTTGAAATGGAAGGATTTGGTTTTGCAAAAGTTGCGACTCGACAAGGTAGAGAAACAAGTAATATGCTTGTTGGTGTTATTAGGGGTATTTCTGACATAATTGAGCAACCCAATAAAAATAAAGGAGATGATATTTCTGATAGACGGCCTGACAATGCAAAGAAATTAGCATGTGACACTTCTGCAGCATTCGCTTATTGGTTAATTTATAAGTCTCAGGAATAACTAACCCCCACAGCCAAGCACATTTGCAATTCACACTAGCCAACGCGCAACCAAAAATTGCAAAAGAGCTTGTATGCCTGCCACCGCTTTTTTTGCCAACCCTAAAAACTATTTTTTTCAGGAACAGCAGTGCTTCGATTGAACAAATTTAGATTGTAGTAAATTGCTAACTAACTGATAATAAACAAAGATCAGCATACAACAATGTATATAAAACATTTGGAAAATAGTGCTAATTTTAAGGTCGTTACACTTAATAAAACATCTAGCGGTTTGACAGGTAAGTGCTCCGTAATGCCAAACGATTTCATATACTTAACGTTAGTAATTCTCACCCTTAAACTTCAATTCCTAAAACAAAAAAAGCTCTCTGAAATCAGAGAGCTTTTTTATTGCTATAAAATCTACAAATAGCCTTTACTATTTTTTACTAATAATAGTCAATTCATCTACAATATGTTTTGCGTTTGAGTATTTATCTATCAACCAAAGTACATATCTAATATCAACATTAATAGTTCTTTGTAAGTTTGAGTCAAAAATAACATCACCTGCCATTGCTTCAATGTTTCCATCAAAAGCCAAACCAATTAATTCACCTTTTCCGTTTACAACAGGAGAACCAGAGTTACCACCAGTAATATCGTTATCTGTTAAAAAGTTTACAGGTAACTGACCACGCTCATTTGCGTAACGTCCGTAATCTTTCTTTTCGTAAATATCTAACATGCTTTGGTCTAAATCAAACTCAGGATCGTTTGGTTTGTACTTTTTAATCATCCCCTGAAAAGTAGTATAATTATTCTCATTCGCATCGTTTCTCTTATCCGCTGGTAAAGCTCTTACTTTACCGTAAGACAATCTTAAAGTCGAATTTGCATCAGGATATTTAATATTACTCAATCCTGATTCACGCAATCCTTTTACTAACAATCTAAATGATGCTTTAAAATCATTTTCTGCTTGAACCAAACTTTCTGGGTTCTCTCTATATTTATCTAATAACTGATTAGACAATTGTAATAAAGGATCACTATTTAAGATGGCTTCATTTGGGTATTGTAAATAAGCCTCTACTCCTTCTTTAGAAGTAAACATACTCAACTTAAAAATAGCTTTTACATACGCAGAAAAATCATTGTCGTTCTTTCCTCCTACTTCTGCAACCAATTCTGGCAATGAGTAATTAGATTTTGATGCTAACAAGCCTAATTGTTTTGCAAAAACCTCTTCTTCTAAAGGCAAGTAAAAATCTTTATAAGAACTCTCTATAAGCGCTTGTAATCTTGGTAACATATTTGCACGCTCAGCTTCATTTGCAGCTGTATATTGCTTTAAAGCGCCACCAATTCTGTATGGTAAAACAGCAAATTTACTAGAACGCAACATCCCTAATAAGTAGTTGGTTTGTTTTGCTTTCTCGTTGGTTAAACTATAGTAATTATTGATATTCTCAATAACTTTTCCGTAAGCTTCTTTATTGTCTTTTTTCTTAGCCCATCTTGCAAACTTCGCTTCTACTTTACTTTTCTTTTCAACCGTTTTATGTTCTGTTAAAGCAGTAATCATTCCACCTCTATTTTTCCAATAGTTGGCAATACCAGCGTAAGCAGATGCATACATTAGATTTACAGACTCATCTGCATTCATGTATTTTTTCATAACATCCATACTTAATTTAGAACCTTCTACCCAAGCAGGATAAGCATATTTTACATTTTGCTCTACTCCTTGTGCAGGCATCCAACGGTTTGTTCTACCTGGATATCCTAAAATCATCGCAAAATCATTTTCTTTTACACCATCAATATTAACAGGTAAATGATATTTTACTTTTAAAGGCACATTGGTAGTAGAATATTCTGCTGGTTCTCCATTTTCATCTGCATAGACTCTAAATAAAGAAAAATCTCCGGTATGTCTTGGCCATTCCCAGTTATCTGTATCTCCACCATATTTACCAACATTTTCTGGAGGCGTACCTACTAAACGAACATCATTATAATCCTCATACACAAAGTAGTAAAACTCATTACCTTCATAGAAAGAACGAACAGAAACGGTATATTTTCCACCTTCGTTATTTTCTTTTTCAATTTTAGCAATTTCTCTATTAATGATTGCTTCACGTTCTTTTTCACTCATTTCATCATTTACAAGTGATAAAATACGTTTAGAAACATCATCCATTCTTACAAAAAAGCGCACATATAAGCTTTCTGGTTTCAATTCTTCTTCTTTAGAACCTGCCCAGAAACCATTTTTTAAATGATTTTGTTCTGCTGTAGATAATTCTGCAATTGCATTGTAACCACAATGGTGGTTTGTTAACACCAATCCGCTTTCCGATACGATACTTGCTGTACAACCTCCGTTAAACTGCACGATACCATCTTTTAAACTCTGATTGTTAACACTGTAAATTTCTTCTGCTGTTAATTGTAATCCCATTTTTTGCATATCACGATGATTTAATCGCTCGATATGCATTAAAAACCACATTCCCTCATCAGCCAATGCTGAAGGAATTGAGACCATAAATACAATAAATGTAATAAGTATTTTTTTCATTTTATCTTGTTTTAAATATGGGATAAAAATACTAAAATTTAGGCTCTTTTTAGAACTGATAAGATGTTAAAATATGTTATTTTTCACGCTATTGATAGTCTGAAAATTATCTTTTTTAACCAGTTTATTTCTTCAACTTATTTTTGATCTTTCTTAGAAAAAAAAGTTACTGTTTTTAACATAAGAATAGCTTAAATCGAATAATCTAAGAGAAATAAAAAACTTTTAGTCGCACAAAAAAACGCTTTAAAAACAGAAATATAATTTCGTTTTTAAAGCGTTTTTTATAAGTATTCTATCGATAAGATTCGTTGCTGCTTTTAAATCTTTATTTAAGCTAAAAACACCTTAACAATCCTTATTCGTAATCCTTCATTTCATCATCATAAAAAGCACCTGCTTTATCCATTAAATCTGCTAATTCGGTTGCTATATCTTCTTCACTTTCTCCTGTTAAATCTTCAAACCATTCTACTTCATCATCTTTTAAGTTGATTAAAAAACGAGGAAACTCTGTGTGTAACACAAAAATATCTTCAGGAAATTTACTGTTATCGGCTAATAAAAATTTAGGTAAAGTCATAATATTTTATTGATTATAGATGCTGTCTGTTCGAGCGCAGTCGAGAACTAATTTTATTATTTAAAGAACCTCTCGACTGCGCTCGAGGGGACACAATTATTTTTTCTCTTTTATCAACTTTAAAGTTAATGAATTAAATCTGATAAATAGTAAAATAGAAGCTGTTGTTAAACCTGCAAGCAAACCTAACCAAATACCAAAACTACCATACATTTCTTCGCTTCCGAAATAATAAGAAACCGGAAAACCGATAACCCAATAAGAAATAAAAGTAAGAATTGTAGGTACCTTAACATCTTGTATACCACGCAAAGCTCCTAAAAAAACAACTTGTATACTGTCTGATATTTGAAAAAATGCCGCAGCTATTAATAAATTTGAAGCAATAGAAACTACTTCCATATTGTCTATATAATTTGTAGTATCACTTAAATCTACATAGATCATTGGTAAACTTTTATGAAAAACAAAGAAAAGTAATGCAAAAAAGACGGCTAATAATACTCCTAATAAAAAGATAGAAAAAGCAATTCTACGCAATTCTTTATAATCTCGTAATCCTTTTTGGTTTCCTACTCTAACCATAGCAGCAACACTTAAGCCCGTTGCAACCATAAATGTCATAGAAGATAAGTTTAAGGCTATTTGATTTGCTGCTTGTGGGTTTTTCCCTAACAAACCACTTAACCAAACTGCGGCTGTAAAAATAGCAACTTCAAAAAACATTTGCATAGCACTTAAAGAACCAATATTCACAATTTTTTTTATCGTTAAAATATCTAAAACAAAGAATTTTATATTTCTTACTATTTCTGCAGATCTTTCTTTATAACGCAGCAATAACCACAAGTAAAGCACCATTACAACTCTAGAAATTAACGTACCATACGCTGCACCAATAATTCCCATTTCTGGAAAACCAAATTTCCCGAAAATTAATAAATAGTTTAAAACGATATTTATAACATTCGCAATTAACGCCGCATACATTGGGTATTTAGTCATAGACAGACCATCACTAAACTGCTTAATTGCTTGAAAAATAACCAAAGGAATTAATGAAAAAGCAACCAAGTCTAAATACGGAATTGCCAACTCTACCACTTCTTTGGGTTGTTTCATTAAATACATTAACGGCTTAGAGAAATAGACGCCAGCAAATAAGATAATACCTAAAGTAGTACATAAAAACAAACCACTTTTATACGTAGCTTTTGCTTGTTTTAGATTATCGGATGAATCTGCTTCTGCAATTAAAGGTGTAATCGCTGTAGAAAAACCAATACCTATAGACATGGCGATAAACATAAAACTATTACCCAAAGAAACCGCAGCTAATTCTGCTGTTCCCATTTGGCCAACCATTATATTATCTATAAAACTTACAAATGTATGCCCAAGCATACCTAACATTACTGGTGCTGCAAGCTTCCAGTTGTATTTAAATTCTGATGTATATTGAGAAATATTCACGTGTATTGTTCTTTTTACGGAGTGCAAAAATACAACTTGTAATTAGAATAAATCGTTGCTATCTGTAAAATAAAAATACAAAAAAACCACTTTTTTCAAAGTGGATTTTTAAGACTGATAAATACAGTTTTTTACATTGCTGGTTTTGGCAATAAAACAGCATCAATTACATGTATAACTCCGTTAGATTGGTTTACATCTGCAATAGTTACTTTAGCTTTCCCTCCGTTTTCATCAGAAATATAAACGTTTTTTCCTTTCATCCAAGCAGTAATGGTTCCTCCGCTTACTGTTTTAATAGCAGCTTTACCATTTCCTTCTTTAATTAAGGCAACAATTTGTTCTGCATTCCATTTACCTGCAACAACATGATATTTTAAAATTGTTTGTAATTTAGTTTTATTTTCTGCCTTTAACAAAGTACTTACGGTACCTTCTGGCAACTTATCAAACGCTTTATTTGTAGGTGCAAAAACAGTAAAAGGTCCTTCACTAGTTAATACATCTACTAATTCTGCTGCTTTTACGGCTGCGACTAATGTTGTATGGTCTTTAGAGTTTACTGCATTTTCTACAATATTTTTAGAAGGATACATTTCTGCTCCACCCACCATTTTTGTTTTTTCTTGCGCACTAAAATTTTGACTAACAACTAAACTAAGCATTAAAACTGTTACTTTAAAAAAATTTAAGGTTTTCATAATTTGATATTTAAAATTAATAATAATTTGTGTTCAACATATCTACGAGATTTTTTTAGTTACGGTTTTAAAATAAATTTAAAAATAAAATGAATCACAAGAATATTTCCATAAATAATTTAATTATCATTACTTTTGAAGTTCTAAAAAACATACTAAAAACATACTAAAATGGCAAATATCACATTAAAAGGAAACGCAATAAACACAATAGGTAACTTACCTAAAACAGGAACTAAAGCAGCTGATTTTAAACTAACTGCAGTAGATTTATCTCAAAAAAGTTTATCAGATTTTGCTGGTAAAAAGGTAATTTTAAATATTTTTCCTAGTGTAGATACAGGTACTTGTGCTACGTCTGTTAGAGAATTTAATAAAAAAGCGGCAGATTTAGAAAATACAGTTGTTTTATGTGTTTCTAAAGATTTACCATTTGCTCAAGCTCGTTTTTGTGGTGCAGAAGGTATTGATAATGTAGTAATGTTATCTGATTTTGCTGATGGTAACTTCGGAAAATCTTACGAATTAGAAATTGCAGATGGTCCTTTAGCACATTTACATTCTAGATCTATTGTTATTATCGATGAAAACGGAAACGTTGCGTATACAGAACAAGTTTCTGAAATTGTTGACGAACCTAATTATACAGCTGCTTTAAACGCAATTTAATTTATGAAGAATCCTAATGATAGCTTTATAAGAGGAAGACTTCGTAGTTTTAAGTTTGCCTTAAGAGGTATGTGGCTTTTAATGACTACGGAAGACAGCATAAAAGCACAACTTTTTGTTGCTGTACTTGCTACTATTTTAGGTTTTTATTTTAACATTTCTAATATAGAATGGATGTTTCAGTTTATCGTTATCGGCCTCGTTTTAGTGGCAGAAGCTTTAAACACTGCTATAGAAAAAGTGGCAGATTTTGTACACCCAGATTATCACGAGAAAATAGGTTTTATTAAAGATATAGCTGCAGGCGCACCAAGCTTTGCAGCTTTTACTTCATTAATTATTGCAGGTTTTATATACATCCCTAAAATAACGTTGTTATTTTAGGTGATTTTTTTTATTTACTGCTAAAAACGACCAAAAATTATTAATGGCTAAGAGAAGAACAAGTTCAAAAAAACCCTTAAATTCTTCGGAACAAAAACCGAGTATTTTTGCATATTTTAAAACAAGACAAGCAAAGACAATTTTAGGATCTTTCTTAATTTTATTTTCATTTTTTCTTTGTATTGCTTTCATTTCTTTTTTCTTTAATTGGCAAGAAGATCAAAGCATACTTAAAGAATTTGCAGATAAAACAGTTAGAAGCAAAAATTTACTGGGAAAAATTGGTGCTAATTTAAGTAACTTTTTTATCTACTCTGGAGTTGGAATAGCAGCTTTTATAGTCGCGTTTCAAATACTTTTAACAGGTTGGTATATTCTTTTTAAAAAGAAATTCTCTTCACTAATAATTTCTTGGAACTGGTCTCTTTTGGTAATGATATGGATTTCTATAACGTTAGGTTTTGCATATGACAAGTACGCATTGTTATCTGGTGTTATTGGTTATGAAATTAATGAGTTTTTACAAGCCTTTATAGGTAAAACTGGTTTGGTCATTCTTTTAACCTTCTTTTTTATTGCTTATTTAGTTTTACGTTATAAAGTTACTTTTGACAAGCACATAGAAACCTTAAAATTAAAACGAGAAGAAAGAGAAGCTAGAAAAGCAGAAGAAGAGGTTTTTAATGAAACAACACAAGAAACCGTTACACCAGTAAAAACTGTAGAAAAAACAGAAACGGTACCTTTAAAAACTGATCAGAAAGAAAAATCTGTTGTAGAATTATCTTTAGAAAAAAAACAACCAACAATTTCTAAATATTCTGATGTAACTTCTAAAAAGGAAGAAATTTCTTTAAACACAGAAAAAAATACTGGCCCTGTATTAAAAACTGAAATAGCGAAAGAAGAAGAAAAAGAGGTAGAAATAGATGTAGAGATTGATGTTGCTATTGGAAGAGATGAAGAACACTCTACAGAAAATTTATCCAATCAATTGGTAAAAGATTTTGGTGAGTTTGACCCTACTCTAGAATTAGGAAATTTCAAATTTCCAACCTTTAACCTTTTAAAACAATACAATGAATCTATTTCTATAGATCCAGAAGAATTAGAAGCTAATAAAGATAGAATTGTAGACACTTTAAAAAACTACAAAATTGGTATTGCAGAAATAAAAGCAACTGTAGGACCTACAATTACCTTATATGAAATTGTACCTGAAGCAGGAATTAGAATTTCTAAAATTAAAAATTTAGAAGATGATATTGCACTTTCTTTATCTGCCTTAGGAATTAGAATTATTGCTCCTATTCCTGGTAAAGGAACTATTGGTATAGAAGTACCTAATAAAAAATCGACCATTGTTTCTATGCATTCTGTAATTTCATCAAAGAAATTCCAAGAATCAACTATGGAGTTACCTATTGCATTGGGAAAAACCATTTCTAATGAAACTTTTGTGGTAGATTTAGCTAAAATGCCTCACTTATTAATGGCGGGTGCAACCGGTCAAGGTAAATCTGTTGGATTGAATGCAGTGTTAACATCACTGTTGTATAAAAAACATCCTGCAGAAGTAAAATTTATTTTAGTAGATCCAAAGAAAGTAGAACTTACTTTATTCAATAAAATAGAACGTCATTATTTAGCAAAATTACCAGACGTAGAAGAAGCTATTATTACAGACACGACTAAAGTAGTACACACCTTAAATTCTCTTTGTATAGAGATGGATAATCGTTACGACTTGTTGAAAGCAGCAATGGTTCGTAATATTAAAGAGTACAACGCTAAATTTAAACAACGTAAGTTAAATCCTAATGACGGACATCAATTTTTACCATACATTGTTTTGGTTATTGATGAGTTTGCAGATTTAATTATGACGGCTGGTAAGGAAGTAGAAACTCCTATTGCACGTTTAGCACAGCTTGCTAGAGCAATTGGTATTCATTTAATTGTAGCAACACAAAGACCTTCTGTAAACGTAATTACAGGTATTATTAAGGCAAATTTCCCTGCAAGAATTGCATTTAGAGTAACTTCTAAAATAGATTCTAGAACAATTTTAGATGCTGGAGGAGCTGATCAATTAATTGGTCGTGGAGATTTACTATATACAGCAGGAAACAATCTTAGTAGAATACAATGTGCCTTTGTAGACACGCCAGAAGTAGAAAAAATTACAGATTTTATTGGTTCTCAAAAAGCCTATGCAGAAGCGTATCAATTACCAGAATACGTAGATGATGAAAGTGGCACGAGTCTTGATATAGATATTTCCGATAGAGACAAACTCTTTAAAGATGCCGCAGAAATTATTGTTACGGCGCAACAAGGATCTGCATCTCTATTGCAAAGGAAATTAAAATTAGGGTATAATAGAGCTGGTAGATTAATCGATCAGTTAGAAGCTGCCGGTATTGTAGGTGGTTTTGAAGGAAGTAAAGCTAGACAAGTGTTAGTTCCAGATTTTATAGCCTTAGAGCAATTATTAGAAAACGAAAAGAACCAATAGTCTCTCGACTACAATCGAGATGATAAGAATTATAATTATGAAAAAAGTAACCATTTTATTTTTAAGTTTATTTTTAACAACGATCACTTTTTCTCAAAATGCAGAAAAAGCAAAATCTCTTTTAGATGAAGTTTCTACTACCATGGGAGCTTATAAAAACATGTCTATTAGCTTTAGTCAAACCTTAAGCAACGAAGATGCAGGCATCATGGAAGGTGATGAACCACCAATTAGAGGAAAAATTGCACTATCCGGAGAAAAATACAGCCTTAATTACTTAGGAAATCAATTTATTTTTGATGGAAAAAAACTGTATGTAATTAATAATGACGAAAAAGAAATTACGGTTACAGATGGTGATATGAGTGGTGATGATGGTTTTATTTACCCTTCTAAATTATTAACCTTTTACAAAGAAGGTTATAATTTTGAAATGGGAAATTTAAAAAACTTAAACGGTAGAAAAATTCAACTAGTTACCTTAAGCCCAATAGATAGCACTTCTGATATTGTAAAAGTAGAATTGGCAATCGATGCAAAAACAAAGCACATTTATAAGTTGATTCAGACAGGTTCTAACGGTTCTAAAACAACCTTTACTATTAATGAATTTAAAAGCAATCAAAATCTGCCGAATTCGCATTTTTCATTTGATGAAGCAAAATACAAAAAGCTAAACTTCTCAATAGATTAATTATTTTCCAATTAACAGAAATTTAGTAGCTTATTTCAAGATAAGAAACTACTTTTGCCTAGATGAAAATTTTAGATAGATACATCTTAAAAACCTTTTTAGTTCCTTTTATAGCTACGTTTCTAATCGTGCTTTTTGTTTTGGTGATGCAAGTATTATGGCAAACCTTCGAAAACATTGCTGGTAAAGGAATTAGCTTGCCTTTTATCTTAAAATTCTTATACTACTCTACGTTAATTATTACACCACAAGCATTGCCTATTGGAGTCCTTTTATCCTCTATAATGGCATTGGGTACTTTAGGTGAAAATTACGAGTTTGCAGCAGCAAAATCTGCAGGTATTTCGCTACAGCGTTTGGTAAGACCTTTAGTATTTTTAACACTGATTCTTAGTGGAGTTAACTTCTTGTTTTTAAACAACATTTATCCTTATGCCGTTTTAAAGCAGAAGAATTTATACTTAAATATAAAAAAGAAACAACCAGCACTAGCATTAGTCCCTGGAAGTTTTAACAGTGATCTTCCTGGTTTTCAAATTAAATTTGATGAAAAATTTGATGAAGAAGGTAAAGACGGAAAAGAAGTAAGTTTATTAAAAAAAGTATTAATTTACGATTTAACTGCCGGAAAAGGGAACCAAAAAGTAATTACAGCAGAAAGTGGTAAGATTATCTCGGAAGAAGGAAGTAGATATATGACTTTTATTCTCTACGATGGTTACTACTATCAAGAACACGTAAAAACGGCTAAAACAAATTTACAAAGGAAAAAGATGGCAGCTTCTAATGCCACCTTTAAAGAGTACGAGTTTAACATAGATATTTCTTCCGTTACCGGAGACGATGATCTAAGTAAAACAGACCATACCAAAAACTTTATGATGCTTAGTTTAAATCAATTAAGCGACACCATACCAGATTTAAAAGCAAGCTATGATGAAGCTTTATTGCTAAAATCTAAGAACTTATACTCCACTGTAGTTGCAAGAGACTTATACCAGTATCCAGATTCATTAAAAACAGAAAACATAGATATTGACGTCCTAGAAAACTTTGACTTACAATCTAAAATTAATATTCTAAACTCTGCCACTACAAAAACAGAACGTACGTTAAGCTCTATAAAAAATGGTCAAACCTCCATTAAATACAAAAGAAAAAATCTAAATTTTTTCGACACAGAGTACTATAACAGAATTTCATTTTCGTTATCTTGTTTAATTCTCTTTTTTATAGGCGCACCGTTGGGATCAATTATTAGAAAAGGTGGTTTTGGTTTGCCTATGATATTAGCTATTGCCATTTACGTAACCTACTTCTTTAGCAATACGTTTGGTAAAAATTTAGCAGAAGAAAGTAAGGTCACCTCCTTTTTAGGTTCTTGGTCATCTGCTTTTATAATGGTTCCAATTGGTATTATTTTAACAAGAAGAGCTACAAGAGACAAAGGGATTTTTAATATGGATGCTATTACGCAACCTATTATCAATTTTTTTAAAAAAATATTTACAAAAAAAGAAGCATAAGATATTATGACTGTTCAAAACACTAAAAAAAGTACAGAGTTAAATTCAATTTCAGCAGCAATTGAAGACATAAGAAACGGTAAAATTATTATTGTTGTAGATGATGAAAATAGAGAAAATGAAGGAGATTTTTTAGCTGCAGCAGAGAAAGTGACGCCAGAAATGATTAATTTCATGGCAACACATGGTAGAGGATTAATTTGTGCACCATTAACAGAAAAACGTTGTAAAGAACTAGACTTACACGTTATGGTAAATAACAACACAGACCCAATGGAAACGGCTTTTACGGTTTCTGTAGATTTGCGTGGTAAAGGAGTTACAACTGGTATTTCTGCGGGAGATAGAGCTTTAACTATAAAAGCATTGGTAGATAAAGACACCAAGTCTTTTGATTTAGCTAGACCTGGTCATATTTTTCCGTTAATAGCCAAAGAAGGTGGCGTTTTAAGAAGAACTGGACATACAGAAGCTGCTATAGATTTTGCTCGTTTAGCAGGTTTACAACCAGCTGGTGTTATTGTAGAAATCATGAACGAGGATGGTACCATGGCTCGTTTACCTCAATTGTTAGAAGTTGCTAAAAAGTTTGATATTAAAATTGTTTCTATAGAAGATTTAGTCGCTTACAGAATGGAGCACGATTCTTTAATTGAAATAAAAGAAGATTTTAATTTACAAACTAGATTTGGAGATTTTAGATTAAGAGCATATCAACAAACTACTAATAACCAAGTTCATATTGCCTTAACAAAAGGTTCTTGGTCTAAAGACGAAGCAATCTTAACGAGAGTAAATTCTACTTTAGTAAATAATGATATTTTAGGAACCTTAACCAATAATGCCGACAAGAAACTAGACCAAATGTTTCAGGTAATTAATGATGAAGGAAAAGGAGCTATTATATTTGTAAATCAACAAAATCAATCTCAAAACTTATTAAGTAGATTAACTACTTTAAAAGAGAATCAAAAAAATGGAAATATTAAAGCTCCAGAAATTAAAATGGATAATAAAGATTTCGGAATTGGTGCTCAAATTTTACACGATTTAAACATCCGTCAATTAAAACTAATTACAAATACGCAACAAACAAAACGTGTTGGTATGATTGGTTATGGTTTAGAGATTGTAGATTATGTAGGGTACTAATACCTTTACCTCTATTTTATAAATCAACATTTTTTAATATTTTTTTTTTGAAATCAAATATCCTCTAGGCACAACCTAGAGGATATTTGATTTCCATTAGAATAAGTTAAGTGTTAATTAAAGTTAATAAAACATACTACTTAGTATTTTTTATTAACTTTGAATTATGTTACAGAAACAAAAGTCGGAATTTACAAAACAATTAATTCTCGATGAATCCTTTAAATTATTTTATAAAGACGGTTTTAAAACAACTAGTGTCGATAAAATAATGGTAAAAACTCAACTTACCAAAGGTGCTTTCTATCATCATTACAAAAATAAAAAAGAATTAGGTCTTGCTGTTATCAAACTTAAAATTCAAAAAAGAGTTTATGAAGGAATGATCTCTCCTCTCTACAACCCTGGCAATGCCATAGATATTTTAAAACAGACTTTTTTAGACAGAATTAAATCTTTCCCTTTAGATGAAAAGCAATCTGGCTGTCCAATGAATAACTTTATAAATGAAGTTGGAGACTCTGAAAAAATCTATCAAATTGCTTTAAAGAATATTGTTGAAGAATGGAAATCTGCATTGATACATTTAATTGAAAGAGGAAAAAAAGAAAATAGTATTCTACAATCCATTTCTAGTGAGGCTACAGCTATTTATTTAATTAGTGCTTTTGAAGGCATTAGAGGAATACGAAAGCTATATGACAACGATTATATTCTTGACCAATATACATTTGGTTTATCAGCCTATATCAATCAAATTAAAGTCTGATTTATTTTCATGAAAAACATACCCATAGTATCTTTTAATTAATAAAAAATTAAAAAAAATGAAACTAAAAAATAAAGTAGCTATTATAACAGGTTCCTCTAAAGGAATCGGGAAAGAGATTGCAATATTATTCGCAGAAAATAAGGCTAAAGTAATTGTAAATTACTCTAGCAGTGAAGCTGAAGCGAATGAGACCGTAAAAACGATCATCGCCAACGGCGGAGAAGCAATAGCAATAAAAGCAGATGTTAGTATCAGAAAAGAAGTAACACATCTATTTGATAAAACCATTGAGGTCTATGGCAAAATAGATGTGTTAGTTAACAATGCAGGTGTTATGAAATCTAAGAAATTAAAAGACATTACCGAACAAGATTTCGACATCCATTTTAACGTAAATGTAAAAGGGTTGTATAATACTTTACAAGAAGCAGAAAGTAAGCTTGCTGATAATGGTAATATCATTAACATCTCTTCTAGTACCGTAAAATTAATGTTACCAACATACGCCATTTATTCTGCAACAAAAGCTGCGGTAGAACAAATATCACGTGTATTTTCTAAAGAAATCGGTAGAGGAATTTCTGTAAATGCATTAGCTCCTGGCCCAACTGAAACAGAATTATTTTTAGAAGGAAAATCAACAGAATTTATAGAACAATTAAGTTCTATGAATGCTTTTAACAGATTAGCAAAACCTATAGATATTGCTAGAGTCGCATTATTTTTAGCAAGCGATGATTCTAAATGGGTTTCTGGTCAAGTTATTGGTGCAAATGGCGCTATGGTATAAAATAATTAAAATTCAATTAATCCCCCGCTTTTTAATTCAATTGGCTGCTTATTTTGTTCAAACAAACGAGCAGTCAATTTACCTCTTAAAAAAACAGCTTCATCTACCACTTCTAACCAACTTCCTTCACGTAAGCCCAAAACAGCAGCTTCGTTAAAAACATGAAATTCTTTGATACGCGTTTCTCTCGTTTCTCCCATGTGAGTAGAACCTTCAATAGGATCTAGATAATGCGCATTTATATTAAAAGGAATGCAACCTAAAGTTGTAAAACTTGGTGGGTACACAATTGGCATATCATTGGTGTTCTTCATGTTTAAACCACAAATATTACTTCCGGCACTTGTGCCTAAATACGGTGTACCATTATCTAACACTTGCTTTAACGTTGATAATACATCATTTTTGTACAATTGATTCACCAACTCAAAGGTGTTTCCTCCTCCTGTAAAAATACCTTCAGAATCCTGAATTGCTTCCTTAGCATTTTCAAATTCGTGAATACCTTTTACATCAATATTAATAGTAGAAAAAGCATTTTTTGCTGTTGTAGTATAATCGTCATAACTAATTCCGCTTGGTCTTGCATACGGAATAAATAGTAATTGTTTTACTCCGTTAAAATGTGTTTTTAGAGTAGGTAATAAATATTCTAAATAGCTACTTCCGTGTACTGTTGATGTACTTGCAATAATCATTTTTTTCATAGTCCAAAAATAAGAATTTAACTATTCATTTTAACACAAGTTTACAATTCTCTTAATAGAGTTTTAAGACACGTATTTCTTTACTTTGTATTAATGTCAAAAGCAATTACTTTTCTTGCCTTTTTTATAAGTTTTCTATCCTTAGAAGCTCAAGAAAAAAGAACGAACCTAACTGGTAAAACTGTCTTAGATAGTTTGACTATTCCAGATGTTCATATCATTAACCAGAATACAAGTAGTGGTACGATTACCAATACCAATGGTTTTTTTGAAATACCAGTTAAAGTAGGTGATACTTTATATTACTCTCATTTAAAATATATAGACAAGCATATTGTTATTACAGACAAAATGCTTTCAACTAAAAAAATAAGCATTCCATTAGAAGAAGAAACGGTTGTTTTAAAAGAAATGGTACTAGAGAAACAACGTAGTATTTTTTACCAAGATCCAGAAATACTTCCTAATAATGGTATCGTCGTAGACGCAAAAGCCTTAAATTTACCTTATGCTAATGTAAAAGCAAAGGAAGATAAATCTATCGTAAAATTTCAATCTGGAGCTTCTGTTAATTTAGACAATTTAATAAATATATTAAACGGAAATGCAAAAAGGGAAAAACAACTAAAGGAGATGGCTTTAGAAGATACTGAACTTAAAAAGGTAAGAGACTATTTTACGGATGACTTTTTTATTACAGACTTAAAAATTGAAAAAATCTATATCAATCAGTTTTTAAATGACTGTATTGATAAAAATATAATTCGCGTATTTAAGAGAGAAAACAAATTAGATGTGCTAAACTTATTAATGAGGGAAAGCAAACTATTTCCTAAACGAGTAGTTGAGGAAGAACTATATTTAACAAACCAATAATAACCCTATTGAATGGAAAAAAAACTACTTACTATTTTTTTATTTGTTATAACACTCCCCTCTTTGTCTCAAAATAATGGGACGTTAATTTCTAGTAGAATTTTAGATTCTCTTGGCATTGTAAAAAACGCCAATATTATCAATCTAAATACCAATCAAGGTACATTTTCTTCGGATGCTGGGCGTTTTCAAATCTATGCTAAAAAAGGAGATACTTTAAGAATTTCATCCATCCAACACATCACCCAAAGGATAAAGATTACTCAGCAAATTATAGAAAATAAAGCGCTTATTGTTATACTAAAACCAAATACCTATGTTTTGGATGCATTCGAATTAAAAAGACATGACTTAATCGGTAGATTGGCGGTAGATGTTAAGAGTATACCTACTGAAGAAAAATACGCTTTATTAAAAAGTAATATGGATTTTTCTAATGTAGACTTCTCGTTGAAAGACCATAGAATTGATGCAAATGACAGAGCAAAATCTAAAGTAGTAAATACGGTTGCTAATTCTTATTCAGGAATTGATGCAGCAGGACTGATAGGTGGACTTTTTTCTTCTAAAAAATTCGAAAAATCAAGATTACTTGATGCAAAGTTAGATCGTAAAAGAGCATTGGGAAACAAAATATTACTAGAACTTGGTGAAGATTTCTTCTTTGAAAAATTAAAAATCCCTAAGGAGAAGTATCATCATTTTTTAGATTATTGTGATTATTTAGATCTCGATAAAATATATAACGAAAATAAAGTTTTAAAACTTATAGAAATATTTCAGAAAGAAAGTATCCCGTATTTAGAAATCATAAAAGAAGAATAAAACAGGCGTGCATGGAAAAAAATCTACTTCAATTTTTATTATTTTTTGTAACATGCACCTCTTTATCTCAAGAAAGACAAACCTTAATTTCCGGTAAAGTTGTAGACTCTTTAGGTACTGTCAAAAACGTAAACATCATTAACCTAAAGACTAATAAAGGTACTTTTTCTTCGGATGATGGCGTGTTTAAAATCTATGCTAAAGAAGGAGATTCTTTACAAATTTCCTCTGTGCAGCACATTACCCGGAAACTTAGAATAAGCAAAGAGATTATCAACAATAAATTTATGACCATTAGATTGGGAACAAATACGTTTGTTTTAGATGAATTTGAATTAAAAAAACATCATTTAATAGGAAGATTAGGTGTCATATAAAAGATGTACCAACAGATAGAAAAGATTCTTTGTTACAAAAGACCTTAGATTTTTCTAAAATCGATTTTAAACTCATAGACACAAGAATTGATGCTAACATAAGAATGAAGCCTCCAATTGTTAACACAGTTGCAAATTCATTTGGTGGTGGTGGTGGTGGCAGCGCTTCAATTCCTTTTAAATTTAAAGATTTACTATTACGTAAAGAGTTGAACCGTAAACAAGCTGTTCCAGATAAAATACTCATAGAACTTGGTGAACCATTTTTCTTTGAAGAATTAAAAATCCCAAAAGACAATTACTTTCATTTTCTAGACTACTGTAATCCTTTAGATATAGAACGTCTTCACAAAGAAAGTAATCTTTTAGAACTCATCAAAATATTTCAGAAAGAAAGTGTGCCTTATTTACAAATCATAAAAAAAGAGTAAATTGGCAGAATAATTGTTTTAAAACCAGCATGAATACTAAAAAATCTATTTTACTTTTATTAATAATTCCGCTTCTCTCCTTCTCTACTCACAAATATTATCTGAGCCTCACTCAAATTGAATATAGAAGTGAATTACAAGCTGTTCAGATAACAATTAATGTTTTTATGGACGATATTGAGCTCGCCCTAAACAAAGACTACAACATTGATTTACAACTAACCACAAAGAAAGAATTAAAAGATAATGATGTTTATTTTATAAAATATTTAAACAAAAAATTACACCTAAAAGTTGATGGTGTATCTAGAGACTTTAATTACATCGGTAAAGAATATGATGGTGATTTAGTTTACTTTTATCTAGAAATAGAAGATGTTAAGGAACTCAAAAACATAGAAGTCACCAATAAAATATTGACAAATCACTTTCCAAAACAAGAAAATTTAATCAAATCTAAAGTTGGCAAAAAGCACAAAAGTCTTCTGCTAAATGCTAAAAATGATAAAGGTTTGTTAAAATTTTAACTCTTTTTAACTTTTTCTCCTACTAATCCTTAATTTGTAGGCAAATTAAACTCAGGCATACATGAAAAAAATTACACTACTCTTATTGAGCATTTTTTTTGTTGGGACCGCTACATTCTCCCAAGAAAAAATAACAAAACAAGGTCATACCAACCAGAACAAGTTTAAACAACTTAAAGATGAATTAGCAACTCCAAATAGTCAAAGAACTGCTTCTGGTGCTCCAGGTGTAAATTACACGCAGCAAAAGGTAGATTATGTAATGGACATTGTTTTAGATGATGAAAATGAAAAAATAATAGGTAACGAGACCATTACATATCATAATAACTCTAAAGATGAATTGGAGTATTTATGGGTACAACTAGATCAAAATGTAAGAGCTAAAGATTCTAAATCACCAGATATTCAGCCTAATAAAATTTCAAAAAGTATTACTAAAAGCACATTTGAAAGTACTTATAATTCAGAACCTTTTGATGGTGGATTTAAAGTTACGAGTGTTACCAATACAGATGGTAGCAACTTATCACACACCATTAACCAAACAATGATGCGTATTAACTTAGCAAAACCTTTGGCTTCTGGAGAAACTTTTTCTTTTAAAATTGATTGGTGGTACAACATCAATAATCACAGAACTCAAGGTGGTAGATCTGGTTTTGAACATTTTACAGAAAATGATAATAACAATTATGTAATTGCTCAATTTTATCCAAGATTGTGCGTGTATGATAATGTAGAAGGTTGGCAAAATGGTCAATTTTGGGGAAGAAGTGAATTTGCTTTAGAATTTGGAGATTTTACAGTAAATATTACCACTCCTAAAGATCACATGTTAGGAGCAACTGGAGTTTTACAGAATGAAAGTGATGTTTTTACAAAAACAGAGTTAAAAAGATTTGCTAAGGCTAAACAAACATTTGATACCCCTGTTGTTATTAGAACTCAAAAAGAAGCTACTAAAATAGAAAAAAGTAAATCTAAAGAAACAAAAACTTGGAAATTTGTTGCCAAAAACGTTCGTGATTATGCTTTTGCTAGTTCAAGGAAATTTATTTGGGACGCAATGGCAGTAGATATTAACGGTAAAACGGTAATGGCACATTCTTTATATTCTAAAGAAGCAAATCCTTTATACGGAGACCATTCTACGAAAGCAGTTGCACAAACATTAAAAACATATTCTAACTATACATTCGATTATCCGTATCACAAAGCAATTTCTGTAGACGGACAAATGGGAATGGAGTATCCACAAATTTGTTTCAATCCGGGGAGACCAGATTTAGCAGACGGTGGTTATTCTGACAGAGTAAAATACAGAATGATAAAAGTAACCATACATGAAGTTGGACATAACTTTTTTCCTATGATTGTAAATTCTGATGAAAGACAATGGACTTGGATGGATGAAGGTTTAAACTCTTACATGGAAATGTTAGCGGAATTAGCATACGATAAAAATTTTCCGATTGTTAGAGGATATCCGAAAAATATTGTAAAATATATGGCTGGAGATCAATCTAAAATTGCACCAATTATGTCTAAAGGAGACCATGTGTATGAATTTGGAAACAATGCATACGGTAAACCTGCAACTGCTTTATGGATTTTAAGAGAAACTATAATGGGACATGAATTATTTGATCATGCTTTTAAAACCTATTCTAAAAGATGGATGTTTAAACACCCAACACCTGCAGATTTCTTTAGAACAATGGAAGATGCTTCTGGTGTAGATTTAGACTGGTTTTGGAGAGGTTGGTTTTACACAACAGATGTTACAGACATTGGTATTAAAGGTGTAAAGAAATTTCATACAAAAGAAAATGAAGATAATGTAGATTTTATTGAAGACACAACTACAGGATTAGCTTTTGGAAATGCTAAAAGTAAAGACTCTAAATTTCATTATGAAATTACTTACAATAAACCAGGCGGATTGGTAATGCCAATTATTGTAGAATTTACCTATAAAGATAGTACTACAGAAAGAAAAGTATATCCTGCACAAATTTGGAGACTTAATGACAAAGAAATAACGAAAGTATTTTCTACGACAAAAGAGGTAACTAAAATTACCATAGATCCAGATTTAGAAACTGCAGATGTAGACACTTCTAACAATAGCTGGCCAAAAGAAACAAACAATAAGTTTGATAAATTTAAAAGCAACATAAAAGGATAACAAAAAGCACTTTAATTAAAGCGATATGGCAGCATATCGCTTTTTTTTATAAAAATTTGTTAAAGTTTTAACTTTTTTTAACAGATATGCTACTATATTATTAGCTTAGCTCACTATTTAATTCAAATAACTCAAATGAAAAAAATTTCTTTATTAGTTTTCTCTTTATTCTTTTTAGTTGCTACAAACTTTGGCCAAGAAAGAAGAAGAAGAGCAGAAACTCAAAAAACAGAGACACAACAAGGGCACACAGACCAAAACAAATTTAGACAACTAAAAGACGTTTTGGCAACTCCTAATGATCAACATGCTGCTTCTGGTGCACCAGGAAGTCAATACACGCAACAAAAAGTTGATTATGTAATGGACATTCGTTTAGAAGAAAGCACTAACAAAATTTATGGAGATGAAACAATTACGTATCACAATAACTCTAAAGATCAATTAGAGTATTTATGGGTACAATTAGATCAAAACATGAGAGCAGATGATTCTAAAACACCTTTGGCTAAATCTACAGGTGCAACTCCTTTTATAACTCCAGAGAATTTCCAAAAAGACTTTATGAATGAAGGGAAAGGTTTTGGATTTAATATTGAAGAAGTAGAAAGTAATGGTAAACCTTTATCACACTTTATCAACAGAACCATGATGCGTATTAATTTACCAAAACCATTGGCTTCTGGAGATACTTTTAAATTTAGTATTAAATGGAATTATAAAATAAACGATATTAATAAAGATGGTGGACGTTCTGGTTTAGAAACTTTCCCTGACGGAAACAACAACTATACTATTGCACAATTCTTTCCAAGATTAGCGGTATATAACAATGTAGAAGGATGGCAAAATATGCAATTCTGGGGTCGTAGTGAATTTGCGTTAGAGTTTGGAGACTATGAAGTAAATATAACAGTACCTGCAGATCATATTGTAGATGCAACTGGTGATTTACAAAATGAAAAAAATGTGTTAACGAAGACACAACGTAATCGTTGGGAAAAAGCAAGAAAAACTTTTGATACCCCAGTAATGATTGTTACACAGGCCGAAGCTGAAGAAGCAGAAAAAGGACGTGCTACCAAAACAAAAACTTGGACATTTAAAGCTGAAAAAGTTAGAGATTTTGCTTTCGCATCTTCTAGAAAATATATTTGGGATGCTATGGCTACCAACATAAATGGGAAAACAGTAATGGCCGTTTCTTTATATCCTAAAGAAGGAAATCCTTTATGGGAAGAGCACTCTACAAGAGCAGTTGCACATACATTAATTGAATATTCTAAATTAACGTTTGACTATCCATATTCTAAAGCAATTTCTGTACACTCAGAAAGACAAGGAATGGAATACCCAATGATTTGTTTCAACTTTGGTCGTCCTAATCCTGATGGAACCTATTCTGATAGAACAAAAAAAGGAATGATTGGAGTAATTGTTCATGAAGTAGGACATAACTTTTTCCCGATGATTGTAAATTCTGATGAAAGACAATGGACTTGGATGGATGAAGGTTTAAACTCTTTTGTAGAAATATTGGCAGAATTTTCATATGATTATGACTTATTTTCAAAAAATCCGGCTAAAGAAATAACAAGATATATGGGCGGAGACCAAAGTAACATCTCTCCTATTATGTCTCAAGGAGATTACGTAAAGCAATTTGGACCAAACGCATATACAAAACCTGCAGCGGCTTTATACATCTTACGTACTACTATTATGGGACCAGAATTATTTGACCACGCATTTAGAACCTATTCGCAAAGATGGATGTTCAAACACCCAACACCTTCTGACTTCTTTAGAACAATGGAAGATGCTTCTGCAATGGATTTAGATTGGTTTTGGAGAGGTTGGTTCTATACTACAGATGTAACTGACATAGGTATTAAAGAAGTAAAACCTTTATACTTAACAGACAAACCTAATGAAAGAGTTGCCAAATTAAAAGAACAATACAAGCAATATTTTGATGGTTTAGGAGAATTAGTTTACATCACAGATAAGAAAGAAGATGCTAATGCAAAAGCAATGGATGCTCACGTAAATGGTAAAGAAGTTCCTTCATATTTATATGCAGTAGAATTTGAAAAACCAGGAGGTTTAGTAATGCCAATTATTGTAGGATTGACCTATGCAGATGGTACTACAGATAAACAAACATTTCCTGCACAGATTTGGATGAAAAATGACACTAGTGCTAAAAGAGTTTTTTCTTCTACTAAAGAAATTACAAGCATAACAGTAGATCCAGACTTTGAAACTGCAGATGTAGATACTTCTAACAATAGCTGGCCTAAAAAAGAAGCTAATGAGTTTGATAAATTCAAAAAGAAAGTAAATCAATAGGTAATTTAGTACTTATTCTCTTTTAAAAGCCTCACAGTTGTGAGGCTTTTTTTATGATATAAACTTTATAAGCAACTTCTTTTATTCCATTTAAGGAAGTCTAAAAAACACAATCCCTTTAAAAAGTGTTAAAGCTATTGTTTCTAATTTAGCATTAAATTAAGGTTTATACTAAGGCTATTATAACTGAATTTTCTAACTTAGCTACTCTTAGAAATAACAATACAAACTAAATATAAAATTTTTATGAAAATCAATAATATATTAGAAAGTATCGGTAACACACCCGTTGTACGATTGGCAAAATTATTTCCGAATGCAAATGTTTGGATGAAACTAGAAAAAGCAAATCCAGGTGGAAGTATTAAGGATAGAATTGCATTAGCAATGATTGAAGATGCTGAAAAGAAAAACCTAATTAATAAAGATACAGAAATTATAGAACCAACCTCTGGTAATACTGGTGTTGGATTAGCAATGGTCGCTGCTATAAAAAACTTAAACCTAACCTTAGTAATGCCCGAATCTATGTCTTTAGAAAGACGTGCTTTAATGAAAGCGTACGGGGCTAATTTAGTACTTACTCCTAAAGAATTAGGATTAGGAGGTACTATTGCAAAAGCAAAGGAAATGGTGGCTGAAAATAAAAATGCGTGGATGCCATCGCAATTTACAAACCCAGCAAACCCGAAAATTCACCATAAAACTACTGCACAAGAAGTAGTAAACGACTTTCCGGAAGGTTTAGATTACTTAATTACAGGTGTTGGAACTGGTGGACATATTACAGGTATGGCAGAAGTTTTAAAAGAAAAATTTCCAGGCATAAAAGTATTGGCAGTAGAACCTACAGGATCTTCTATTATTTCTGGCGGAGAACCAGGACCTCATAAATTACAAGGGATTGGACCAGGATTCTTTCCTGAAACTTTTAATAAAGACATAATTGATGGAGCTGTTAAAATAACCAATGAAGAAGCTTTTGAAGAAGTTAGAAACATTGCAAAAACAGAAGGAATTTTAGTAGGTATTTCTACAGGAGCCTCGTTAGCTGCAGTTAGAAAACAGTTAGCAACCTTAAAAGGTGAAGAAGTTATATTAACCATGAATTATGACACAGGTGAGCGTTACCTTTCTGTAGAAGGACTTCTAACAGAATAATAATTTACATAAAGTATAATCATAGAAAAAGCCTCACAATTTGTGAGGCTTATTTTTTGTCAATCTGAATTTAATTTAAATTCTTACACCAATTTTACTATATAGCTAAAACAATTGAAAATCTAAATGTCTTCCTAAGCTTGTCGAAGGACATTCAGTAACTAAAATAAGTTAAGTCTGAAAAGACGAAATACTTTTTAATTAATAAGATTTATTTGAAGAATGAATCTACAAATTCATGTTTATTAAACACTTGTAAATCATCGATTCCTTCTCCTACTCCAATATATTTTACAGGTATTTTAAATTGATCTGAAATACCAATAACAACTCCACCTTTTGCTGTACCATCTAATTTAGTAACCGCTAAAGAAGTAACTTCTGTAGCCAAAGTAAATTGTTTTGCTTGCTCAAAAGCATTCTGACCAGTAGAACCATCTAAAACTAATAATACATCATGTGGAGAATCTGCCACCACCTTTTGCATTACACGTTTTATCTTGGTCAACTCATTCATTAAGTTTATCTTATTATGTAAACGACCAGCGGTATCTATAATTACAACATCTGCATCTTGATTTACTGCAGATTTTAAAGTATCAAAAGCTACAGAAGCAGGATCAGACCCCATTTCTTGACGTACAATTGGCACATCTGTTCTGTCTGCCCAAACCTGTAATTGATCTATTGCTGCTGCTCTAAAAGTATCTGCGGCACCTAACACAACTTTTAATCCTTGTTTTTTAAATTGTGCTGCTAACTTACCAATAGTAGTTGTTTTACCAACTCCGTTTACACCAACAACCATTAAAACATATGGCATTTTGTTACCATCTTTATCTTTAGGAATTTCTGGAATTACAAATTCAGTTTCATTACCAACATGGGTTTCAGAAAGTAAACCTGCAATTTCTTCGCGCAGGATTCTATTTAATTCATCTGTACCAACATATTTATCTTTGGCAACTCTTTCTTCTATTCTTTCAATAACCTTAAGCGTTGTACCTACACCAACATCAGAAGCAACTAAAATTTCTTCTAAATTATCTAAAACTGCATCATCTACCTTAGATTTACCAGCTACCGCTTTTGTTAGTTTACCAAAGAAACTTTCTTTAGACTTTTCTAATCCCTTGTCTAAGGTTTCTTTTTTTTCTTTTGAAAATATTTTTTTAAAAAAACTCATCTTTATCTAATTATACTATAATAGCAATACGTTAAAAAACGTGCCATTTGTTGGGTTTGGTCAAATTGTCACTAAAAAAGCCTGCGTTAGCGATTGAAATGGCATCCTTTTCTTACAAAAAAGCAAATAATTTACTTTTTAAATAAAATACAATTATTAATAGCACAAAATTTTCTTAACTATAACAGTATAAGAAAAGATATAATGTAAAGCGCGACCTTTAGGTAACGCCCAAAAATACATAATTATAAGACGCAAAAAAAACTACTTTCTAAATTAGAAAGTAGTTTTATATATTTTATGTAGTAAATATTACTTTTTTGCTAAAAAAGCATCTACTTTAGAAGGATCCATAATTGATTCTACGAAAGTATAAGCTCCAGATTTTGGAGATTTTACCATTTTGATAGCTTTACTTAATCTTTTTGAAGATGTTTGTAACGATGCTACTGTTTTCTTTGCCATTGTCTAAGTTTTTTAATCTATGTGCTCTGTTCTGAGTTCTAGATAGTTTAATTATTTAATTTCTTTGTGAACAGTCATTTTCTTTAAGATAGGATTGAATTTTTTAATTTCCATTCTATCAGGAGTGTTCTTTTTGTTCTTTGTTGTAATGTATCTAGAAGTACCTGCTTTACCAGAAGCTTTATGCTCTGTGCATTCTAAAATTACCTGAACTCTGTTACCTTTTTTTGCCATTTGTATAAAATTTTAAATCGCTTGAGCGCTTATTTAGTTAAAAATCCGTTAGCTCTCGCGTCTTTTATAACTGAAGAAATTCCTTTCTTGTTAATATTTTTTAATGCAGAAGCAGAAACTTTTAATGTTATCCATTTATCTTCTTCTGGGATATAAAAACGCTTGGTCATTAGATTAGCGTCAAACTTTCTCTTAGTTCTATTTAAAGCATGAGATACATTGTTCCCAACCATTGCTTTTTTACCTGTTAATTCACAAACTCTAGACATCTTTTCGACAGTATTTATAGTGTTATCTCTAAACGAGGTGCAAATATACACTTAATTCTAATTCTGAACAAAACAATTTTAATTATTTTTTAAGAATTTCTTTATTTGCTATTTCTAAAGCCTTACTTACCGTTCTATTAATTACTTTTTCTCTTGGTTGGCCAAAGTCAAATTCTTGCACCAACTCTGTAGTATCCGATATAAAAGCAATATACACAATACCTACACTTTTGTCTGTATTATCTGTGCTTGGTCCTGCATTACCAGTAACTGCAATTGCATAATTTGTCTGCAATTTAGCCTTCGCTCCTCTTGCCATTTCTAAGGCGACTTCCTTACTAACAACGCTATACTTATCAATCGTTTCTTTGGAAACACCTAATAAATTAATTTTTGTTTCTGCAGAATACGTTACAAAACTACCTTTATAATAGTCTGATGCCCCAGCAACAGAAACTAAATTCGCCGCAATTTGACCTCCAGTTAAGCTTTCTGCCGTAGAAATTGTTTCATTATTTCTTTTTAACAACGCTCCTACTCTTTTTTCTAAAGAACTATCATCATCTAAACCGGTAATAATCTCTGGTATTAATTGATAAATTTCTGCAACTTTATCATTCAGTTCTTTTTCTAAAATCTCTTTATGAGCGCCTTTGGCGGATAAACGCAATCGAACTTTACCAAATGATGGTAAATATGCTAACTTAATATAAGTTGGTAAATTGTTTTCGAAGTCTTCAATTCTTTCTGCAATCATACTTTCTCCTTGCCCATAAGTCATAATTGTCTTATGAATAATGAAAGGTAATTTAAACTGCTTTTGAATTTTTGGTAATACCTCGTTGGTAATTAAACCTTTCATTTCATACGGAACTCCTGGAAGTGACACAAAGACAGTCTCGTTTTCATAAAACCACATTCCGGGTGCTGTACCAAAAACATTCTTTAATAAGGTTGCTTTAGATGGCAATTGAGCTTGATACCTTTGCACTTCATTAAAAGGATGATTTACTTTTATAAACATCTCCTTAATTTGCGCAATAACTTCTGGATATTCTATTAATTGATGATCATTAAAATATTCTGCAATTGTTTTTTTAGTGATATCATCTTTTGTAGGCCCTAGTCCACCTGTTAAAATAACAATATCTACTCTTTCTTGTGCTTCCTTTAAAGCGTTAAGAATATGTTGTCGATCATCTTGAATGGAAGTAATTTGATAAACTGAAACTCCTATTTTATTTAATTCCTGACCAATAAATTGTGAATTGGTATCTACAATCTGACCAATTAGGATTTCATCTCCTATTGTAATAATTTCTGCATTCATTATGCGCCTATTTCATTTATATTTTGATAATCTAAATTTTTATTCTTTAATCTTTTTCGTAAAAATCCGAAAAATAAACATGAAATAATAACACTCAATAAGACTGATAAATTTCTATTATATTCAAAATCTTGCTGAAGTTTAAAATCTGTAAAAAAGCCATAAATAAGTAAATAAATAATTCGGATTGTAAGAGATACAAAAAAACCTATACAAAAGTAAAAGATATTATTTTTTTGAAACCTTTTAGCCAAATACATAAAACAAACTCCAACAAATATTGATGCTATTATTTGTATTGTAAAATTTATCAACCTACTTTACTCTAATATTAAAAGCTTCTTTTCCTTCAATAACTCCTTTTAAGTTATCGTTTTCTACAACTTTCCCAACGCCTGCTGGTGTACCTGTAAAAATAATATCTCCTTTTTTCAAGGTAAAATATTGAGAAACATAAGCAATTAGTTCATCTGTCTTCCATAACATAGCATTGGTGTTTCCATCCTGAACAAGTTCATCATTCTTAAATAATTGAAATTTTAAGCTCTCTAAATCAAATTCTTCCTTCGGATAAAACTCACCAATAACGGCACTTCCATCAAATGCTTTTGCTTTCTCCCAAGGCAAACCTTTTTCCTTGCATTTTGCTTGTACATCTCTTGCTGTAAAATCGATCCCTAATCCGATTTCATCATAATATTTATGCGCAAATTTTGCATCAATATGTTTACCAACTTTATTTATTTTTACCAAAACCTCTACTTCATAATGAACATCATCTGAAAAAGGTGGAATAAAAAATGGATTTTTTCTTGGTAAAATAGCAGAATCTGGCTTTAAAAACACCACAGGATTCTCTGGTCTTTCATTTGCTAATTCTTCTATGTGTTTTGCGTAATTGCGCCCAATACAAATTATTTTCATACTCAATTACTAATTTTAAATTATGAATTACGAATTATAGAAATTCGTAATTCACAATTTGTAATTAAATTTTATTCTCCTGCTTCCGGAAAAACAATAGCTCTATTTCCTGAAACGATTATTTGATGATTCAAGTGGTTTTTAACCGCTCTTGCCAACACCAATTTTTCTATATCAGCACCAATTCTCTTTAAAGTTGTTGGTGTACTTTCGTGGGTTACCGGCTTTACATCTTGCTCAATAATTGGGCCTTCATCTAAATCTACCGTTGCATAATGTGCCGTTGCTCCAATTAACTTCACACCTCTTTCGTATGCTTTTTTATACGGATTTGCTCCTTGAAAAGCAGGTAAAAAAGAATGATGAATATTGATAATTCTCTCTGGATAATGTTTGATAAAATCTGAAGATAAAATCTGCATATACCTAGCCATAATAACTAAATCTACTTCATTAGCATCTAGCAATTGCACAACTTGATCTTCTTGATCTCTTTTGGTCTCCTTTATTACCGGTAAATGATAAAAAGGAATATTAAACATATCTGCAACATACCTTAATTTATTATGATTACTGATAATCATCTTCACATTACAGTCTAAACGTCCTTCTTTAGAACGCTCTAATAAATCATATAAATTATGACTGGTATGCGAAACCATAATGGCTACATTTTGTTTTTTATCGCCATAATTAACAGACCAATCGATATCCAAAGGCGTTGCCAGTTGTTGAAAGTTATTTTCTAATGCTTCTTTAGAAATATTTGTTCCATCTGCATTTAGACGAACTCTCATAAAATATGTATTCTCAACAGAATTTACATATTGCTGAGAACTTAAAATATTGAATCCATTTTCATAAAAAAAAGTGGTGATTTTAGCTACCAATCCTTTTTGATCTGGACATTTTATTAAAAAAGAGACTACTTGTGGTTTCATTCTAATTAATTATGAATTACTGATTTTAAATTACGAATTACAATAATTCCTAATTCTTAATTTCAAAATTATTAATTGACTATGGTATCCATTTTTTAGGAAAGTTTGGTTTTCTCTTCTCAAGAAAAGCATCTCGACCTTCTTTTGCTTCATCTGTCATGTAGGCTAAACGAGTTGCTTCACCAGCAAAAACTTGTTGACCAACCATTCCGTCGTCTGTTAAGTTCATCGCAAACTTTAACATTTTAATAGAAGTCGGACTTTTTTCTAAAATTTCTTGTGCCCATTCGTAAGCAGTAGACTCTAACTCACCATGAGGAATAACGGCATTCACCATTCCCATTTCATAAGCTTCCTGCGCAGAATAATTTCTTCCTAAGAAAAAGATTTCTCTAGCTCTTTTTTGCCCCACCATTTTTGCTAAATATGCAGAACCATAACCACCATCAAAAGACGTTACATCTGCATCTGTTTGTTTAAAAATAGCATTTTCTTTAGAAGCTAAAGTTAAATCGCAAACAACATGTAAACTATGTCCACCACCAACTGCCCAACCCGGTACCACTGCAATTACTGCTTTTGGCATAAATCGGATTAACCGTTGCACTTCTAATATATTTAGTCTATGGTAACCATCTTCACCAACATAACCTTGGTGTCCACGTGCTTTTTGGTCTCCTCCAGAACAAAAAGAATACACACCGTCTTTTGTACTTGGTCCTTCCGCAGAAAGTAGCACAACTCCAATATTTACATCTTCGCCTGCATCGTAAAAAGCATCGTATAATTCTTTTGTTGTTTTAGGTCTAAAAGCATTTCTAACATTAGGTCTATTAAATGCTATCCTAGCAACTCCATTACACTTTTTGTAGGTAATGTCTTCGTATTCTTTAACAGTTTTCCACTCGGGTTGTATCATAATTTTGTATTTTGGACGTTCTTTTAGAAGAACAAAAAAATTGGTTACAAAAATAAAGATTCAAATTTATGATAAAGAAATCGTTCACCCTAATATTTATGTTGATTTGCCTTAGCGGGTATGCACAAAAAATTATAAAAAAAACAATTATCTCTGATTATGCTGATGATAAAAGGGACATAAAAATATATTTACCAGAAGGTTATGATTCTGAAGAAGAAAAAAATTATCCTTTAGCAGTTGTTTTAGATAGTGAGCTTTTGTTTGATGCGTATGTAGGAAATTCTGTGTTATTTGCTGCTAAAGACAAAGCACCAAAGCAAATTGTGGTAGGAATTGAAATGGCTAAAACCCGTAAAAAAGACACTTACTTTAATACTACAACAGGAGAATTAACTACAGACAACAAGAAATTTTATCAATTTGTAAAGGATGAAGTTATTTTTGAAATCGAAAGCAATTACAATACTTCTCCTTTTATTTCTATTGTTGGTCAAGGTACTTCTGCAAACTTAGTATCCTTTTTTTTAGGAGAAAAAATTCCACTTATCAATTCTTACATCTGTATAAACCCTCTTTTTTCTGATTTTATAGGACAGCAATTGCAAAGTTATAATTTACCGAGATATGAGAAAGAAGACAATACTTTTTACCTATACATAAACAACTCTACGTCGTTTTCTGTAGATAAACAAACTAAAATAGGAGAATTACAAGGAGGTTTAAAGTCTTTAGAGATAAAAAACCTAAACATTATAAACGACACCATTAACACACCAAGTAGCATATCTGCTATTAGTGAAGCAATTCCTAGAGCCTTAAATCAAGTTTTTCAAGTATACTCTGCTATTTCTAAAGAGGAGTTTGACAAAAACATAAAAGATTTATCGCCATCAGATGCGATTGCTTATTTAGAAAACAAATACTTAGAAATTGATTTCCTTTTTGGAAGTAATTTAGGAATTCGAGAAAGTGATATTTTTGCTATCGAGAAAATAATTATGGAAAAGGAAAATGGAGATCAGTTACTTCCTTTTGGTAAAATGATTTTGAAATTATACCCTTCATCTCCGCTAGGTGATTACTATATTGGTAAATTTTACGAAAGTAGTAAACAAATCAGTAAAGCAATTGTACATTATAAAATTGGTTACGGAAAAATGGATCCTGCAGACCCAAATGCAGATAGATTTTATGAAAACATTTTAAGATTGGGAGGAAGGTAAAAAAAACAGTTTTCAGTAGCAGTACCCAGTCAGTTTGACACTGCTGACTGCTACTGAAAACTGCTTACTTTTAAACAAGCTCTATTCTATCTTCTTTGATAAGAATTAGTTTTTGTCTGTATAAATTTCCAACAGCTTTTTTAAATGCCTTTTTACTCATTTTCATATGAAAACGAATAGAATCTGGAGAACTTTTATCAGTTAATAATAAAAAACCTTCTCTACTATCTTTTAGTTTTGTCAGTACTTTTTCTACATCAGAATCAATAACATTTCTAAAACCTTGTGGTCTTAAAGAAACATCTATTTTTCCGTCTTCACGAATTTGTTTCACATAACCAACAACCTCCATATTTTCTTCTAACTCCTGAAAAACTTCACTTCTAAAAAGTAAACCGTCAAATTCTTCATTAATTAAAACAGTATATCCTAAATTGGTTTCTGTCTCAATTACTAAACTGACCTTATCTCCTTCTTTCAAGTACATATCTACCTCTTCCGAGTTATCCTCACCATCTTGTAAATTCTCGTCTTCTTCGTATAAATCTTCTTGTAAACTCATTATTGTATGTATTTAAAATATGCTGATAAAATTAAATCATTTTCTTCACTTGGAGTGAAAATTTCTAATATTTTTGGTTTTTCTGATGTTTCATAAAAACCTTGTAATTGTGCCGTTACTGTTTCGATAGAATCTGCCTTTAAATAATCTAACTCGTACATTTTACACAAATGTTCTGCAGTTAAAGTATGCGGAGTTTCAAAATACCTCGCAGCATTGGTAGTTCCTGGTCCTGGAATAATTTTAAAAATTCCGCCACCAGCATTGTTGATTAATATAATTCTAAAATTCTTTGGAATATTCGTATTCCATAAAGCATTACTATCATAGAAAAAACTAATATCTCCCGTAATAAAAACCGTCTGATTTTTATTTGCAAAAGCAGCTCCAATTGCGGTAGACGTACTTCCGTCAATTCCGCTTGTACCTCTATTGCAAAAAACTGTATTTGTTTTATCAATAGAAAATAATTGTGCGTATCTAATTATAGAACTGTTACTAATTTGTAACTGACTATTAGTAGGAACACTCTCTACAACTTGCTCAAAAACTTTAAAATCTGAATGTGTTGCTCTTGATAAATATTCTTGATGTTTTATGCGTTTTTCATCACGAATTTTCAACCATTTTTGTTGATAGTTACTTTCCTTTTTTATTATTGTTCTATTAAATTTCGAAAAGAAATCTAATGGTTTAATTTGTATAAATTCTGATAAACAAAAAAACGTATTTACCGCTTTCTTTTCATCAATATTCCAATGCTGTTTTGGTGGATATTTTCTTAAAAACTGTTTAATTTTCTTAGAAACAATCATGCCTCCAAAAGTAATTAGCACTTCTGGTTTTAAATCTTCAAACTGCTTATCATCCAAAGAAAAAATTAACTGATCTATAGAATTAACAGATTTTTCTTGATGTAAATTAGAAGTTGTTTCTGTTAAAATTAAAACAGATTCATCCTCTGCATACAAATCCATTAATTTATGTAAATCGGCATCAGGATAATTAACCCCAACAAGAATCATTTTCTTTTCTGCTGTATTCCATATTTTTGACAAATTACCATAATCAATATGAGAATTATCTAAAGAACTTAAAGATATATGCGGAAAATTAAAAGTTTGCATTTCCTCTACCGTTTCATACAAAGGTTCATCAAACGGAACGTTTATATGCACAGGTCCTTTTTGCGAAACTGCTATTTGCAAAGCTTCTCCTATTAACTGAGAATTACGTGTTTTAAACTTCTCGTTTTCAATTAAATTGGCAGCGAACAAAATATGATTATCAAACACATTTTCTTGACGAATCGTTTGTCCGTCTCCAATATCAATTAAATGTTTTGGTCTGTCTGCAGAAATTACAACCAACGGAATATTGCTGTAAAAAGCTTCTGCAATTGCCGGATAATAATTTAACAACGCAGAACCAGATGTACATATAATGGCAACCGGTTTCTGAGTTTGTTGTGCAATACCTAATGCAAAAAAAGCAGCACAACGCTCATCTACAACACTTAATGCATTTATTTCTGGATGATTAGAAAAACCAACCGTTAAAGGAGCATTTCTAGATCCTGGAGAAATAACAACCGTATCAATATTAAATTGACTACATGCTGAAATTACAATTTGTGCGAGTTCTTTTTTAGGGTACATTTTTTTTCAGTAACAAAGTTACAAAGCTAAATTAGTTGCAAAGTTAAGCCTTATATTTATACAAACAGAAAGCCGCAAACTTTCAATTTTAACTTTGAAACTTTGCGACTTTGTAACTATTTTTAAAACTAGTTTCCTTTTTTGTAATCTGCTAAAAATGTAGCCAAACCACTATCTGTTAAAGGGTGTTTTAACAAACCTTCAATAGCGCTTAAAGGTCCAGTCATAACGTCAGATCCTAATTTTGCACAGTTAATAATATGCATTGTATTACGTACAGAAGCTGCTAAAATTTGAGTTTCGAAACCGTAATTGTCATAAATTAAACGAATTTCTTTAATCAAGTTCATTCCGTCTGTAGAAATATCGTCTAAACGACCAATAAACGGAGAAACATACGTTGCTCCTGCTTTAGCAGCCAATAAAGCCTGACCTGCAGAAAACACTAACGTTACGTTTGTTTTAATCCCTTTAGAAGAAAAATATTTACACGCTTTTACACCGTCTTTAATCATTGGTAATTTCACAACAATCTGAGGATTTAAAGCAGCCAAAGCTTCACCTTCTTTTACCATTCCGTCAAAATCTGTAGAAATAACTTCTGCAGAAACATCACCTTCTACCAACTCACAAATCTCTTTGTAATGGTTAATGATGTTTACTTCGCCAGTAATACCTTCTTTAGCCATTAAAGATGGGTTTGTAGTAACTCCGTCTAAAATACCTAAAGCTTGCGCTTCTTTAATTTGCTCTAAATTTGCAGTATCAATAAAAAATTTCATTTGTATATATTTAGTTGTAATTGTTCTTAATAATTGTCATCTCGAGCGGAGTCGAGAGGTTTGGGGCGTTCGAGCAGGCTTTACGCACTCGCTTTTTTTGTTAAAAAACAAAAAAGAGCTCAAACAATTGCTTCAATCCCTAACGCAAAGATAGTTACTTGTTTATAAAATTAAGAATTGAAATAAAACTATTTACTTACTATTTATAAACATTAAAAAACCATCGTAAAACTATAATTTATAATGGTTCATTAAAATCTTTTCATACATTCTATCTGGTAAAATTCGCTTTAAAACAATAGAGAATTTTTCCATAAAACCACCTACTTTATAATGAATCTTAGGGTTCTTATTTTCTATAATCTTATGTACAGCCTTTGCCATTTCTATCGGATCCATTCCTCCACTTACATGCGCGTCCATCAAATTTAAATTCATTTGATAATTCTCTTTATAAGCAGAATCATCAAAAACCGGTGTATGATATCTTCCTGCAGCAATATTGGTTGCAAAATCTCCAGGTGCAACACAAGCTACTTTAATTCCGAATGGTTTTACTTCCATACTTGTTGCTTCCGTTATGGTTTCTAAAGCACCTTTTGTCGCAGAATATAATCCCCTAAAAGGTAAACCCATATAACCAGCAATAGAAGTTACATTTATAATAGTTCCTGATTTCTGTTTTCGCATTTGTGGTAAAACAGCTTTCATTACATCTACAGCACCAAAAAGATTGGTGTTAAAAACAGCTCTCATTTCATCAGTCGGCGTATCTTCAATTGGCCCCGTAATTCCCATTCCTGCATTGTTTACCAAAACATCTAACTTTCCTTCTTTTTCAATAATAAAGTCGATAGCTGCATTAATGGTATCAACCTTTAAAACATCCAAAGCAATCAATTCAAAAGAAAAATTAGCTGTGTTTTTAGGATTTCTACTTGTACCATATACTTTATATCCTTTTTTAGATAAAAAAGTAGCAACAGATTTTCCTATTCCAGAAGAAGCTCCGGTAATTAATACGACTTTATACATGAGTTTATAAAAATATTAAATGATTCAAAGATTAAAATTCAGCAATAAACTTTTAATCGTTTAATTTTTGAATTCTTCAATAGAACTGCAAATATCTTAAAACTAAATGTAGAAAACTAAAAAGGAGAAAGTTAATAACTGCTCTAAAAAGAAAAAATTCTGAAGAAGTTCAGAATTAAATTATAGGAAATAAAAAATGGCAAGCTACCTACATCACACCGCTACAACCTAATACCTTTGCTGCGTTCCCGCCCTGGAGGATTCAAAGGGAGCTAGTTGTGTAGGACTTGCCGGGGCAAATTTACACGCTTTTTTCATATTGGCAATAAAAAAAGTGTAAATTTTATGTAACATTTTCAACACTCTGAATACTAATGAATTGTTGTGATAGTAAACAAACTTTTATAAATAATTAAAAACTATCATCAATGAAAACAATATATTTGTATAACTAACTAAATTAAAAAAATGGAAGATCAAGCAAACAGTAAAAGTCTAATTGTAAATTATGGTGTTATTTTAGCAGTTGCTGGAATATTATTGAGTGTTATTACCTACGCAATGGGTGAACACCTTAAACCACATTGGTCAATTTCAGTTATATCTATTGGTTTAACCACAGCTTTAGTTGTTTTAGGTATAAAAAAATATAAAGAAATTAATAATGGTTTTATCTCTTGGGGACAAGGTGTTAAAATTGGTGTTGGTATTTGTATACTTTCTGCATTAATTACAGCCATTTATCAATATATTTTTATGACTGTTATAGAGCCTGACTTTATGCAACAAGCTATGGAAATTCAAAATCAAGCATATTTAGATGGAGGAATGACAGAAGCGCAAATTGAAGGCGCTAATGAAATAGCTCAGAAATTTCAATCTCCAGGTATTATAGCTGCTATTTCAATTATTGGTGCTGCAATATTAGGTTTTATTATTTCTGCAATTGCTTCTGCAATCATGAAAAAAACGGAAGAGGAAACATACTAAATTTTAATATTTAAGGTTTTCATACAAACTAAACTTTGAATTATAAATATTGAATAGAACAAACATGGATATTTCGGTAGTAATACCACTTCTTAACGAAGATGAATCTTTACAAGAATTATACGATTGGATTGCAAAAGTTATGCAATCCAATCGTTATTTATATGAAATCATTTTTATTGATGATGGTAGTACAGATAATTCGTGGAATGTAATTGAAAAATTATCCGCTGCACATACCGAGGTAAAAGGAATACGATTTCAAAGGAACTTCGGAAAATCGCAAGCTTTAGATGCTGGTTTCGACATGGCAAAAGGAGCTGTTGTAATTACCATGGACGCAGATTTACAAGACAATCCAGATGAAATTCCTGAATTATACGATTTAATTATTAAAGAAGATTTCGACCTAATTTCTGGTTGGAAAAAGAAACGTTATGACAACGTTATTACAAAAAACATTCCTTCAAAATTATTTAACGCTGCAGCCAGAAAAACATCTGGTTTAAAACTAAACGATTTTAACTGCGGACTAAAAGCCTACAAAAACGAGGTTATAAAAGCAGTAAAAGTAAGCGGAGAAATGCACCGATACATTCCCGTTTTAGCAAAAAACGAAGGCTATACTAAAATAGGAGAAAAAGTAGTACAACACCAAGCAAGAAAATACGGAGAAACTAAATTTGGAATGGACCGTTTTGTAAATGGTTTTTTAGATTTAATTACCATTTCTTTTTTATCAAAATTCGGTAAAAGACCCATGCACATTTTTGGTCTTTGGGGAACTTTAATGTTCTTATTTGGAACAACATCTGCATTTTATATTGGCGCTTACAAGCTTTACAAACTTTTTAACGGCATTAAAACAATTTTAATTACAGATAATCCTTGGTTCTATATAGCATTAACTTCTATGATATTAGGAACACTATTATTTTTAGCAGGATTTATTGGAGAACTCATTATAAAAACAAAAAGTAACGAAAAACACTATACAATTAAAGAAAAACTCAATTTCTAAATAGTATATTTGTATTTCAACTAAGCAACATAACTTTAAACGATGGATAATATTTTAGACAAAGCAAAACAATGGTTAACAGCTACTTTTGATGCTGAAACTCAAACTGAAATTCAAGAATTAATTAACAATAATCCTGATGCTTTAGCAGACAGATTCTACAAAGACATGGAATTTGGAACTGGAGGAATGCGTGGAGTTATGGGTGCTGGAACCAACCGAATTAATAAATATACATTAGGTAGAGCAACTCAAGGTTTGTCTAATTATTTAATAGAAAACGTAAAAAAAGAACAATTAAGCGTAGTAATAGCATACGATTGTAGACATAATAGTAAAAAGTTTGCCAAAGTAGTAGCAGATGTTTTATCTGCAAATAATATAAAAGTATTTCTTTTTGAAGATTTACGCGCAACTCCAGAATTATCTTTTGCTGTACGTCATTTAGGATGTGATGCAGGTATTGTATTAACAGCTTCTCACAACCCGCCAGAATATAACGGCTACAAAGTATATTGGGCAGATGGTGGACAAATTGTTCCTCCGCATGATGGTGGAATTATTGGAAACGTAAATGCTCTAGATTTTTCTGAAATTAAATTTGATGCAAACGAAGCTTTAATTGAAGTAATTGGTAAAGAAGTAGATGACGCTTTTATTGATGCTTCTGTTAAAAACGGAACTTTATCTGATAAAGTAGATCGCAAAAATTTAAAAATTGTTTTTACATCTTTACACGGAACTTCTATTGTTTCTGTACCTGATGCATTGGCAAAAGCAGGTTATACGGATGTTCATATTGTTGAAGAACAAAGAGAACCAGATGGAGATTTCCCAACAGTAAAATCTCCAAACCCAGAAGAGCCAGAAGCTTTAAAGATGGCAACTGACTTAGCGAACAAAGTTGGTGCAGATATTGTTATTGGTACCGATCCAGATTGCGACAGATTAGGTGTAGCTATTAGAGATACAGACGGAAACATGAAATTAATGAATGGGAACCAAACAATGGTTGTTATGACTGAATTCTTGTTAAAGAAGTGGAAAGAAGAAGGGAAAATGAATGGAAAACAATTTGTAGGATCAACAATTGTTTCTACTGAATTGGTGAATGATGTTGCTGCAAGTTATGGTGTTGAGACTAAAGTTGGTTTAACCGGTTTTAAATGGATCGCTAAAATGGTTAGAGATTTTCCTGAGCTAGACTTTATTGGTGGTGGAGAAGAAAGTTTTGGATACATGGTTGGTGGTTTTGTAAGAGATAAAGATGCAGTAACTGCAACACTTTTAGCTTGTGAAGTTGCTGCGTATGCTAAACAAAGCGGAAGTTCTTTCTATGAAGAATTATTAGCTATTTATGTTAAAAACAACTTCTATAAAGAGCATTTAATTTCAATTACTAAAAAAGGAATGGATGGGGCTGCAGAAATTCAGCAAATGTTAAGCGATATGCGTAACAATCCATTGACTGAAATTGATGGTGAAAAAGTAGAGTCTCTTTCTGATTATGACGCATCAACTAGAAAAAACTTAATAACTGGCGAAGTAACAAACATCGATTTACCAAAATCTAATGTTTTAATTTATCAAACAGAGTCTGGTACAAGAATTGCAGCGAGACCAAGTGGAACAGAACCAAAAATAAAGTTTTACTTTAGTGTGAACACATCTTTAGATACTAAAGAAAACGCTACTTCTGTAGAAGCTGCTTTAGATGCAAAAATTCAAAGAATTATTAAAGAAATGAAATTGAATTAATGGGATATTTTAAGGACATTCTAAAATATGAGAAAAAGTATCGAAAATTTACTATTTTAAATATTCTATTTAATATACTTTACGCAGTTTTTAATGTGCTTTCGGTATTGGCGTTTATTCCTGTTCTAAAAATTTTATTTGGAGAAGAAAGAGTAGCCGTTTCAAAGCCAATTTATAGTGGTATCGGAAATATTGGTAGTTATCTAGAAAATGAATTCAACTACTTTATTTCTCAAAAAATTATTAATGACGGAGAAATAAACGTGCTTTTATTTATTTGTTTATTATCACTGTCATTATTCTTTTTTAAAAATTTATTTAGATACTTAGCTTCTTATGCAATTGCTTTTTTAAGAACAGGAATTGTAAAAGATTTAAGAGATAACTTGTACAATAAAATTGTAGAGCTCCCTATTGCCTATTTTTCAGAAAAAAGAAAAGGAGACATTATAGCTCGTATGACTGGAGATGTACAAGAAGTAGAAAACTCAATAATAAGTTCTGTACAAACCATTGTTAGAGAACCTTTAACAGTTGTTATTTCTATAACAATTATGCTGTACATGAGTTTAAAACTAACATTATTTGTTTTTGTTTTATTACCCGTTTCTGGATTTATAATATCATCTATTAGTAAAAAATTAAAATCGAAATCGGCAAAAGCACAAAAGGAAACTGGTAATTTCTTATCTTTTATTGAAGAAACATTAACTGGATTAAAAATTATTAAAGGCTTTAATGCAGAACATGTAATCGCTAAAAAATTCAATAACTCAACACTTAATTTTAAGCAATTAATGACGAGTGTTTATCATAGGCAAACATTAGCTTCACCTATGAGTGAGTTTTTAGGATCGGCAACAATTATTGCGATTCTTTGGTATGGAGGTACAGAAGTTTTGTCTAATACAGGTAATTTAAAAGCGAGTCAGTTTTTAGGATACATTGTACTGTTTTACACTGTTTTAAACCCTATAAAATTAATTACGACTACCTTTTATAACATTCAAAAAGGAGAAGCTTCTGCAGAAAGAATTATGACGGTTCTTAATACAGAAAACACCATTAAAGACAAGCCGAACGCAATTAAAAAACAAGATTTTACAAGTAAAATAGAATTTAAAAATATCTCTTTTAAGTATAAAGATGAGTATGTTTTAAAAGACTTTTCTTTAACAATTAATAAAGGAGAAACCGTCGCTCTGGTTGGTCAATCTGGAAGTGGTAAATCTACCTTAGCAAATCTAATTACTCGTTTTTATGATGTTAATAAAGGGGAAGTACTTATTGATGACAACAATATTAAAGACATTACTAAAGAGTCTTTAAGAGATTTAATGGGTATTGTTTCTCAAGACTCAATTCTATTTAATGATACGATTGCCAATAATATTAAATTAGGAACACAACAGGCAACTGATGAAGCGATTTTAGAAGCTGCAAAAATTGCTAATGCAGACGAGTTTATTCAGAATTTACCAGAAAAATATGATACAAATATTGGAGATAGTGGTAACACACTTTCTGGCGGACAAAAACAACGTTTATCTATTGCAAGAGCAGTTTTAAAAAACCCTCCAATAATGGTTTTAGACGAGGCTACTTCTGCCTTAGACACAGAGTCTGAACAACTGGTACAACTTGCTTTAGAAAAAATGATGCAAAACAGAACATCTCTAGTAATTGCACACAGGTTATCTACCATTCAAAAAGCAGATAAAATTGTAGTACTTAAAAAAGGTAAAATAGTAGAGCAAGGTAAACACGACGAGTTACTAACTAAAAAAGGAGAGTATTTTAAACTGGTTACAATGCAGAGTTTAAGTTAAAAAGCATACTAATATAGTTATACAAAAAAGACCATTACTGATTAGTAATGGTCTTTTTTTGTCTTGTAACTAAAATTTTTATAATACTAATTTTGTTTCAATCCTAGTTTTAAGCCTTTTTCAATCATAAAATCATAAGAAGCTTGCTTTTCATTTGGTATTTCTCCTTCTAAAATAGCCTCTTTTATAGCTTCTTTAATTTGACCTATTTCTCTACAAGGTTTTAAATTAAAAGCTTCCATAATTTCTTCACCAGTAACTGGAGGTTGAAAATTACGTACTTGATCCCGCTCTTCTACTTCTTTAATTTTATCTCTTACCAACTCAAAATTCTGATGATAACGTTTAAATTTCTTCGGATTTTTAGTTGTAATATCTGCCTCACACAGCGTCATTAAAGAATTGATATCATCTCCAGCATCAAAAACCAAGCGTCTAACTGCAGAATCTGTAACTTCCGTTGCCAAAACAATAGGCCTAGAACTTAACATGACCATTTTCTGAACAAATTTCATTTTGTTATTCATAGGCATTTTTAAACGCTTGAATAACTTATATACCATTTTAGAACCAACAAATTCATGTGCATGGAAGGTCCAACCTACTTTTTTACTAAACTTTTTAGTTGGTGCTTTTCCGATATCATGCAATAATGCTGCCCATCTTAACCAAACATCTTCTGTATTTTCAGAAATATTATCAACCACTTCTAAGGTGTGATAAAAATTATCTTTATGCTTCTGTCCCTCTACTTCCTCTACTCCTTTTAAAGCCATTAACTCAGGTAATATTTGCTTTAACAAACCTGTTTGTTCTAACAATAAAAAACCAATTGATGGTTTTGGAGATGACAAAATTTTATTCAATTCGTCTACAATTCTTTCACGAGTAATAATTTTTAATCGATATGCATTTCTAGAAATTGCATCTAAAGATTCAGTATCAATATTAAAATTTAACTGCGTAGTAAAACGAATGGCACGCATCATTCTTAGAGGATCATCAGAATAGGTAATATCTGGATTTAAAGGTGTTTTAATCACCTTGCTTTTCAAGTCTTCTATTCCATTGAAAGGATCTAATAAAGCGCCAAAATTATCTTCATTTAAACTTAAAGCCAACGCATTAATCGTTAAATCTCTTCTATTTTGATCGTCTTGTAGATTACCTTCTGTAACATCAGGATTTCTACTATCTTCAGAATAAGATTCTTTTCTAGCGCCAACAAATTCAATTTCGACATCATTATAACGTAACATTGCAGTTCCGTAGGTCTTAAAAACCTGTACTTTGGGTTTATTGGGCAATAGTTTAGAAACTTTTTGAGCCAACTCAATACCACTACCAACCGCTACAACATCAATATCTTTAGAGTTTCCTCTTTTTAAAAAAAAATCACGTACATAACCGCCAATTACATAACTCTCTATTTGTAACTCTCTGGATGCTTTGGATATAACATTAAATATTTCTAAAGAAATTGCTTCTTTAAAGAATTGTTTTTGCATGAATTTATGCTCTTAAAGTTCGAATATAAGTCACCAATCTATAAGTAATTGGTTATTTTACATTCATGTTAATTTACCGCAAATTTACTATATAAAACATGCTACACAAAAAAATGAATTACTTTTTCTTAAAATGATTTTAAGGTAATATTTACAAATACAATCAGCAAAGCAATAATCTCTAGGGTAAATAACACGCAATAAAACAACTTAATGATTGGTATCTATAGCTGCTTTGTTTTATTCAAGTCTTTAGCTATATGTATAAGTTAAAAACCAACGCTACATTCCTTCAAATATTGAAATGAACTTTATAACTGTGTATTCTAAAAATACTATCTTTGCGCTCCTATATAATACCTATGTTTCAAAAAATTCCGAGTTACATAAAATACATTTTTACAAATGTATTTTTTCTATTTATTTTCGCAGTACTTTTTAGAGGAATCTTCTACCTTCTATTTATACAAGTAGAAGATCTTGATCCATTAAAATTGCAAAAAGCTATTTTCTTAGGGCTACGTTTTGATTTAAAACTTGCCGTTATTGCTTTTTTCCCGCTAGCGATATTACTTTTAATCAAAAATTTCCGTTTTTTTGAAAGGAAAATTTATAAAAAGATAGCGAATACATATCTCGTATTGACTTATTTGACTTTAACGTTATTCTACCTATTCGATCTTGGGTATTACGAGTATTTATCAATTAGATTAGATGCTTCATCACTTCGATTTTTAGGTAATTTAAAAATATCTAGTCAAGTTTTAGTGGAAAGTTACCCTATTTATAAAGGTATTATAGGGTTGATAATCTTATGTTTTATCATCTATAAATATGCCAATTTTGTTTATAATTTATTTTCAAAAGCACATCAAGAAATAACAAAAAAAGTAAAAGCAGCAATTATTATCCTAACCGTACTCGTTTTATCTTTTGGTATCTATAACAGTATTACACACTACCCATTGCGCTGGAGTGAGGCTTTTTTCTCTAAAAATACAACTGTAAATCAATTTGCATTAAACCCTGTTTTATATTTCTTTGACAGTTTTTCATTTAGAAGTGAAGGTGCTAATATTGAAAAATTTAAAGCTTATTACCCTGTAATTGCAAAACACCTAAACTTACCAAAAGACACTATAAATTTTGCAAAGAAAGTAACTTTTAAAAAACCTTATAAAAAGAAGCCAAATGTAATTTATGTAATGCTAGAATCTACAGGAACTGCAACATTGAGTCACTATGGTAATCCTTTAAACTCTAGCCCAAAAATGGATTCTATTATAAAGGAAAGTTTAAGCTTCTCTAAATTCTACGTTCATAAACCAGGTACCGCAGCAAGCGTTTTTGCTAGTGTTACAGGTTTACCAGATATAGAAGATGTAAAAACGGCTTCTAGAAACCCTATGATTATAGATCAGCGTATTATTTTTGATCAGTATGAAGGGTATCAAAAGCAATATTTTATAGGTGGCTCTGCAAATTGGGCGAATATAAGAGGCGTATTTCAATCTAATGTAAAAGATTTACAAATCTTTGAAGAAGGTAGTTTCGAAGAAGAAAATAGAGCCGATGTTTGGGGAATTGATGATTACGATTTATTTAAAGAGTCTGACAAAGAATTTAAAAAACTACATGAAAGCGGAAAGCCTTTTGTTGCCTACATACAAACAGCAACAAACCACATGCCCTTTACAGTACCTGATCAAAAAGAAAGTTTTAAACCAATTTTAGAAGACGAAATAGACGAAGAAACCTTGCTAAAAGGAGGTTTTAGATCTTTAGGGCAATTAAACGCAATAAGATATTTAGATTTTAATGTTGCACGTTTTTTAGAAAGAGCTAAAGAAACTGGTTATTATGACAATACTATTTTTGTGTTTTTTGGTGATCACAGAGGTGGTATGAAAAAATTAAATTTCTTAAAAAACAATCAAGACGATTTAGGTATACAAGTACACCATGTGCCATTTTTTATTCATGCTCCAAAATATGTAAAACCTCAAGTAGTTGATAAATATGCTAAATTGATAGACGTGTTTCCTACAGCAACAAGTATCGCTAAAGTAGACTATACAAATTATACTTTAGGAAGAGATCTATTAGATAGTACAAATACAGATACTGCTGCCTTTGTGTACTTACAAAGTAAAGGAGAAAAGGGTGTTGGTGTATTAAAAGATAATTTTTATTACGAGAAAACAAACATCTCTAAAAAAACAAGTTTGTACAGTTTAGATGCAAATACAGTAAAAGATATTCAGTTAGAGAACCCTAAAGTTGCACAACAAATGGATAGCCTTTTATCTGCCTACTATTACACAACTAAGTATTTATATTTTAACAACAAGAAAGCACCTAAACCTACAACTGTAGACTAAATATTTAAAGCTATAATTGGACTTCAAAATAATTACTCGTATTTATTTTGAAGCCATTTTTTTAGATAAATTAGTTTTTCTGAAGGACATTGATCTAAACTCTGCATACATAGAAAGAGTTTATTTTGATCTTTCTCAGCTCTTTTAAGTTTATTCTTTAACCACCAAAAAGGTTTCTTGTAGTTTTGAAAATAAACTAATTGGAAATCATTTTTTAAAAAGCAAGTATCGCTTTGTATTTCTAAATGATTCGCTAATGAATGCATTACAAATTGATTCGGATCCCTAAAACGATGTTTAATATTTGAATTTAATAAAGTTTTGTTTTTACTAAAAAAAGATTCTAATGTCGATTTTCTAATTGCGCTTGGTGTGTGTTCTGTGAAAAAATATTTATCAAAATTTAAAAACTCAGCAGATTTTTGTAATCCTTTTCTATGTTTATAAACTATTTTCTGTTTTTTATTTACAATTTTAGAAAACATATTTTTCAACTTTTTATGCCAAATATCATCGTAAAAAGAACACCAATAACCTCTTATAATAGGTTTTCCTTCAATAAAAAAATCTGTAACTTTCGTGTCTTTTTGTAAAAAAAAATCATCGTTAAAATAAATAAAATGCTCTGCTAAAGAGGGAATTTTAAATAAAAGTGTTTCTATTGATATTGAATTAAATACAGGTAAATAATCTTCATTACCCTCAAATATAACTTTATGATCTACAACAATAACATTCGGAAATTCTTTTGAAGCTTTTTCTTTGTCTTTTAAAAAACCTGGTGTTTGGTTATCTGTAACAATATAGATGTTTCTTACAAATTTAGCATATTTTAAAATTGATTTTACAGCAAACTCAATTTCATTAACTTGGTTAAACCGCATTTTAACAGCCTTACTATCCAATGAAGATTTGTTCTCAAGAAAGTTAGATATTTTAGCTTTATGAATAGGGTCTTTTCCATCTACCCAAGTAATCACAGCATCTATAATAAGATTTTCACTCTCTTGCATCGTAATTAAATTTAACTATAAATTAATTATATTTTTTATGAAGCCACTTTTTAATAAAAACTAATTTTTTAGCATCACATTGATCTAAATTTTGCAAACACATAAAGAGGTAATTTTTGTTATACTTAGCTCTTGTAAACTTTTTAAACGTTTTAAAGAAAGTGTATGATTTCATATAAACAATTGCTAACTTCTTTTCTTGAATGCAAGTGTTATTTTTAAGTTCTATATGATTGGCTAAAGACTGTAAAATATATTGATCTTCATGTCTAAATTTAAATTTAATATTTTGTAATAAAATAGCTTCATTTTTTTTAAAAAAATCAACTAAAGTAGATTTTCTTATTGGATGTGGTGAATGATGAATATTAAAACTCTTATCAAACCCTAAAATTTTTGATGACGTATCTTTCGCCTTTCTGTATAAAACGGTATACTTTTCCTTTTTATTACTAAATATTCTATTCTTTACTATGTTTTTATTATGAGGCATCCATTTCCCTCTTAATACTGGCAATCCATTTATGAAAAAATCATTAGGTGTTGTTTCATTAATTAAAAAGAAATCATCGTTAAAATAAATAAAATGCTCTGCTAAATCAGGCACTTTAAACAGCAACGTTTCTATTGAAAGTGAATTAAACGTAGGTAAATATTGTTCATTTCCTTTAAAAATAGTTTTATGATCTACTATAAATACATTGGGAAAGTTTTCTTTTGCTTTCTCTTTATCTTTTAAAAAACCGGGTGTTTGATTATCTGTAACAATAAATATATTTCGTACAAATTTAGCGTACTTTAAAATGGACTTTACACAAAATTCAATTTCATTTACTTGATCAAAAAGTGTTCTAAAAGATGTATTGCTTCCAGTACTCTTATCACTTAAATAGTTTGACATTTTAGCTTTATGTACAGGATCATTTCCATCTACCCAAGTAATAACAGCATCTATAACAATTTCTTTAGATTCTTCCATTTAAATGCTTCTTATTATTTAATAACCATAACTTAACATATCTAGTTAACACACCATAAGCTTGTATTTTTGCAACTAAAAAACCCGTAAAACCATCTAGAAACCCAAGGCGGATAAAATAATGAATAAAAAACCTTGCAGAGGGCTTTATCATTACATGATAAATATTCACTTTAACTCCTCTTTCATGTAATTCTTTGGCTCTAATTGCTGCATAATGATTCATTTTAGAAATATAATGATCATAATTTCTATATGAAAAATGGTCTATTTTATGTTTAAAAAAACCAATTTTTCCATTTGCTGCAATTCTTTCATGAACAACTCCTTTATAATTGCAATGTTCTTTTAAAAATAAACGAATTACTTTATCTCTCTGAAAACCGGAATAATTCACTTTTTTTTCGCAAAAATAGAAAGTTCTTCTTACATAAAAACCGACAAAACCATTCGGATTTTTAACCGCTTCTAAAATTTCTTTTTCTACTTCTGGCGTAACTCTTTCATCTGCATCTAAAATATAAATCCAGTTATGTGTGGCTTGATCAATTGCAAAGTTCTTTTGAGAAGAAAAATCATCAAACTTTCGCTTGATGATTTTTACATGTAGCTTTTCAGCTATTTCTAAAGTTTTATCTGTACTATAAGAATCTATAACAATAATTTCATCTGCAAAACTTACTGATTTAATAGCATCAGCAATATGAATTTCTTCATTTAATGTAGGTATAATTGCTGTGATTTTTGTCATAGTAACCTAATTCTTAAACGGCTACATCATATTCACGTAGCGCATCGTTTAAAGAAGTCTTTTTATTGGTACTTTCTTTTCTCTTTCCTATAATTAAAGCACATGGCACATTGAATTCTCCTGCTGGAAATTTCTTTGTATAACTACCAGGAATCACTACAGAACGAGCAGGAACAACTCCTTTAGTTTCTACAGGTACATCACCAGTAACATCAATAATTTTAGTACTCATTGTTAATACAACATTTGCACCTAAAACTGCTTCTTTTTCTACTCTTACACCTTCTACAACAATACATCTAGAACCAACAAAAACTCCGTCTTCTATAATTACGGGTGCAGCTTGTAATGGCTCTAAAACACCACCAATACCTACTCCACCAGAAAGGTGAACGTTTTTACCAATTTGTGCACAAGACCCCACCGTAGCCCAAGTATCTACCATGGTACCTTCATCTACATACGCACCAATATTTACATAACTTGGCATTAAAATAGTACCTGGTGAAAGATAAGATCCTTTACGAGCAGACGCTCCAGGAACTACACGAACTCCCTGCGCTGCGTAATCTGTTTTTAAAGGCATTTTATCGTGGTACTCGAAAATACCAGCTTCTAAAGTTTCCATTTTCTGAATAGGGAAATATAAAACTACTGCTTTCTTAACCCATTCATTTACTTGCCAACCATCAGTTGTTGGTTCAGCAACTCTTAATTCTCCTTTATCTAATAAATCAACAACTTTTCTAATTGTGTTAATTGTATTTTCTTCTTTTAACAACTCGCGGTTTTCCCAAGCTGACTCTATGATTTCTCTAATTTCTTTCATTGTAATATGTATATTTGCGCAAATATAAATCTATCCACAAAAACGTGGACGAATATACGTTTTTTAAACAGATTATTACATCTTGTTTAAAATACAATTATTCAATAGTTAAAAAAAACGTTAACTAATTGATAATATTTCAATTAAACAGTAGTTATTATATTATAACTTTTATTTTTGCAAAAAACATTTAATTTGGGTAAAATTCTCGCCATCGATTTTGGTAAAAAAAGAACAGGTATTGCAGTTACAGATGAACTACAAATTATTGCCTCTGGTTTAACAACGGTGAACACCGATGATTTAATTCCTTTTCTGAAAAAATATATTTCTGAAAATAAAGTAGATCTTTTTCTGGTAGGAAAACCGAAACAGATGAATAATACAGATAGTGAAAGTGAAGTTTTAATACTTCCATTTCTAAAAAAACTAGAAAACCAAATACCTCAAATTCCGTTGTTAAGAATTGATGAACGTTTTACTTCTAAAATGGCTTTTCAAACAATGATTGATGGTGGCTTAAATAAAAAACAACGTAGAAACAAAGCTTTGGTTGATGAAATTAGTGCTACCATTATTTTACAGTCTTATTTATATAGTAAGTAATAAAACGCAAAGTTGTTAGATTATTTCTTAATGTTATTCTATTAATTTAGCAACTTTTACAATTTAGTTTTTTCATCCGAAGAATGAGAAACTCACTTTTAAACAATAGGTTCTTTTTAGATGTTTTTATCTTATTAGATCAAAGACAAAACTGTTTAAAAAATAAAACTTCAAAAAAAATTAAAATCCAATTTCAAAAAATTCGTAATTCGTAATTGTAAATTGTATTTTTGCCAATCTTAAAAATAAAGAAATGATATTACCAGTTGTAGCTTACGGAGATCCTGTTTTACGAAAAATGTCCGTAGAAATTGATGCAGATTATCCTAATTTAGAAAAATTGATTTCTAATATGAAAGAAACCATGTACAATGCTTCTGGTGTTGGTTTGGCAGCTCCTCAGATTGGTAAAGCAATCCGTTTATTTGTTATTGACGCTTCTCCTTTTGCTGAAGATGAAGATTTATCTGAAAAGGATAGAGCAGCTTTAAAGGATTTTAATAAAGTATTTATAAATGCTAAAATACTAAAGGAAGAAGGTGACGAATGGGCTTTTAACGAAGGGTGTTTAAGCATTCCTGATGTTAGAGAAGACGTTTTTCGTCAGCCAGAAATTACTATTGAATATCAAGATGAAGATTTTAAAACTCATACAGAAACTTTAGACGGTTTAGCAGCAAGGGTTTTTCAACATGAATACGACCATATAGATGGAGTCTTGTTTACAGACAAACTTTCTTCCCTTAAAAAGAGGTTGATTAAAAAGAAATTAGAAAATATTTCTAAGGGAAAAATTAATGCAGATTACAGAATGCGTTTCCCAAATGCTAAAAAAGGTAAATAACAAAAAACCATGTCTTTTTCTAGTTCAGTCACAAGCTTTTGTTTTTGATTTAAGAAAACGTTTGCCTGTTTTGGAAATGACATCTAATAAAATATACAAAAATGGAATTTAACAAAATTATTGCCGTAACTGGTAAACCTGGATTATTTCAAGTAATCTCACAATCTAAAAATGCAGTAATCGCAGAATCTTTAGTAGAAAAAAAACGTGTAGCAATTAATGCTGCTCAAAACGTTAGCCTATTAGAAAACATAGCAATTTACACCTATGAAGAAGATGTACCTTTATTAAACATTTTTACTTCTATGTATGAAAAAACAGAAGGTAAAGAAGCGTTATCTCATAAAGAAAGCAGTAAAAATTTAACCGCTTTTTTCTCTGAGGTTTTACCTGGTTATGATGAAGAAAGAGTATATGCTTCTAACATCAAAAAAGTAATTCAGTGGTTTAATATGTTAGTAAAAGCAGGTATGGAATTTCCTAAAGTAGAAGAAGTTGCTGCTGAAGAAACTGAAAAAGAGTAGACAGTATTCAGTCACGGTCACAGTTTTCAGTGAGCTTGTTTGTGGTATTAAGTATTAAAAACCAAATAATATAACGAATGTCATTTCGAGATGAGCTTTTTTAAGCGATTGAGAAATCTCATAATTATATTTAGGTTTACAATAGGTTTCACATAATATACAACATAGAAACTGAAAAAGGAGTAAACAGTTTTCAGTCTCAGTTTTCAGTCTCAGTTTTCAGTTAGCTTGTTTGTAGTATTAAGCATTAAATAATATAATAATTGTCCTTCCGAACGAAGAATGAGGAGGGATTTCTTTTAGATTTCTCAATCGTTTATCAACTCATTTCGAAATGACATTTTAATAAAACATCGTTTTGAATAGCAGAAAAGAACAATTAGCCGCTTTTAATAGATTGTTAGACATTATGGATGATCTTCGCGAGAAGTGTCCGTGGGATAAAAAACAAACTTTAGAAAGTTTACGTCATCTTACTATTGAAGAAACGTATGAATTGGCCGATGCTATTCTAGATAATGACTTACAAGAAATTAAAAAAGAATTAGGCGATGTGCTTCTGCACATCGTCTTTTATGCTAAAATTGGAAGTGAAAAAAAGGCTTTTGATATTGCCGATGTAGCTAATGCTATATGCGACAAATTAATACACAGACACCCTCATATTTACGGAGATGTTGTTGCCGAAACGGAAGAAGAAGTAAAACGTAATTGGGAACAATTAAAATTAAAAGAAGGAAACAAATCTGTTCTAGAAGGTGTTCCTAAAAGTTTACCTGCCGTTGTAAAAGCAAGTAGAATTCAAGAAAAAGTAAAAGGTGTTGGTTTCGATTGGGAAAAACCCGAACAAGTTTGGGAAAAAGTACAAGAAGAACTAACAGAACTAAACGAAGAAGTAAAAGCAGGAAACCAAGAAAATACCGAAAAGGAATTTGGTGATGTCTTATTTTCTATGATTAACTACGCTCGTTTTATTGGTGTAAACCCAGAAAATGCTTTAGAAAAAACCAACAAAAAATTTATCAATCGTTTTCAGTTTTTAGAGCAAGAAGCTAAAAAAGAAGGCAAAGATCTTGCTGATATGTCTTTAACTGAAATGGATGTGTATTGGGAAAAATCAAAGGAGTTTTTTAGGTAATTATTTATTTTTATTCGGATAAAATTTCGATTCTAAAAACCCTAATCCATATCCTAAAAACTGGGTTAAAGAAGTAAACATACTTAAAAACGCCACATACAAGTTCTTATTCTGCACTAAAGAATCAAGGAATATTAGCAAAAAATAAAATCCGTAAAAATAGAGCAATTGATTGTAGCCAAAGATTGCTAAAATAATACTTGCATCAATTCCAATAATAAACAAAGAAGGAAACCAATAGGTCGGTTTTGCTGTTTCTGGATATTTTTTATTCAGAATTGGTCTTGCAGTTCCGAAACCAAAAGTCTGTTTAAAAAATTGCTGAATTGTACTTCTTCTTTTATGGTAGACAAATGCTTTTTCTATCAACTGTGTTTCACAACCGTTTTCCCAAAGTCGAAAAGTTAAATCGATGTCTTCTCCGTTTTTCATTTTAGAAAAACCATGTGTTTGTTCAAATGCTTTCTTAGACAAACCAAGATTAAAGCTTCTTGGTTGAAACTTACCAACAGCTTGTTTTTTCCCTCTAATTCCGCCAGTAGTCAACACAGAAGTCATGGAGTAGTTAATCGCTTTTTGTAACGATGTAAAACTTTTATGTGCTGCATCTGGTCCTCCAAAAGCATCTGTATAATTTGTTTCTAACGCTTTTTTTACTTCGGATAAATACTGTGCTGGTACAATAACATCAGAATCTAAAATGATAAAATAATTTCCTGAAGCTTTTTGCATTCCAAAATTACGGCTAGCCCCTGCTCCACTGTTTTCTTTAAAAAAGTATTTTAAATGAAGCTGAGACTTATATTTCTCAACAATCATTTCACTTTTTTCCGTAGAACCATCTTCTATAATTAAAATTTCAAAATCACTAGAAAAATCTTGTTTTGTAAGACTTTCTAACAACTCCTCTATTTCATTAGGACGATTGTAAACTGGAATTATTAAGGAAAAATTGAGACTCAAATTATAAATATTTTCAACGTTTTAAAAGTAAAACCAATTTAAAACGATCTTGTAAATGTAAAAAATTGAACGCTCATAAATCAAAAAAAACAACAAAAAAACAGATAGCTTTAGCTTAGTATAATCGAAAATGCCATCAAAATAAAAATAAACCCACTAATTTTATTTAGCCAGACATTAAAACTAGGATTACTCTGTAGCTTTTGAGAAAAAAGACTCGCAAAAAAAGACAATCCTAAATACCAAACTGTACCAATAAGCGCAAATGTAAAACCTAATAAAAGAAAAGGCACTGGATTTTCTATTTCCAGAGGGTTGATAAACTGTGGAAAGAAGGCTAAAAAGAATAATGCAACTTTCGGGTTTAACGTATTGGTTAGAAATCCTGACCAAAAATCGCTTTTCCCTTTTTTTCGAGGCTTATTCTCATCACCAAAATCCATTATTTTTTTACGGTTTTTAAGCTTTAAAAAACCAACATACACCAAGTACAGAAAACCAACATATTTTATCACATCAAAAGCCAATTCCGATTTAGAAATCAACACAGATAATCCCAAAGCACCTAAAAAGGTATGTGTTAATACTCCTGCATTAATACCCAAAGCAGCATGTATTCCAGATTTTCTTCCCTGACCAATAGATTTATTTAAAACAAAAACGGTATCGATGCCTGGAGTGATTACAAAAAACAATGCACTCAACATAAAAGCTATAAAATTTTCTATTCCCATGATATTCTTATATTAAAATAAAACTGAATACAAAGGAACTATTTTGCAACCTCTATAAAAATACTTATTTTTGATTGATTAATGCAAAAAACGCATTAAACATGACAACTCAACAAATAAAATATTTTCTAACCCTTGCTAGCGAACTCCATTTTTGGAAAACAGCAGAAAAGGTCTATATTTCTCAATCTTCTTTAAGTAGACAAATTCAGGCACTTGAAAGTGAAATGGGTATTCAACTATTTGAAAGAGATAAAAGAAACGTAAAGTTAACAGATGCAGGTACTTTTTTAAGAGATCATTGGTCTACAATGATAAAAGAACTGGACCAAGTACACCGACAAGCAAAAAAGATTGATGAAGGTACTTTAGGTTTTGTTTCTATCAGTTATCCTGGTTCTATTGCCTTTAAATTTCTTCCTAATTTTTTAGAAGTTATCAGTTCTAATCTACCAGATTTAAAATTAGAATTGATTGAGCCCACAGACGAGAGTCACGAAACATTATTACTAAATTACGACACTGATATTGCTTTTAGTAGAGATAAAATAAATCATATAAACATAGATTCCTTAAAACTAAATTCTGAACCAATTTGTGTTGTAGTTCCCGAAAATCATTGGTTAACCGAAGCTTCATTAAACAACATTAACGAGTTAAAAAACGAAAAATTTATTATTGCAGGCTTGCATCAGACCACTTTTTTCGCTTCCCTTTTAAGAACCTTTTTTGAGAAAAATAATTTTGAACCCAAAACTATCATAGAATCAGATTTTGGTGGCATGATTTTAAACCTTGTTTCTAGAGGACTTGGCATTTCTATTCTGCCGTATTCATATCAATTTTCTAAATACAAAAACATACGATTTATTGAACTAAATGAAGAAATAGACTTGTTTATCAATTGGAGAAAGAACGACCCAAATAAAACCATTAATAAGATTATAGAGTTTAGTAAATTGGTGAAATAACATTCAAAATAATAAATGATTAAAAAGTAAATTGTTTTTAAACTTGGCTATTTTAAAGCGTTTAATCTTCATCAATACCAAATATTTCAATAAAACATGTAACAAATCCTTTAAATTAGTCGTCTAAAAAGAGAACCTAACTACCAAACTCGTTATGAAAAAACTTCTATCTTTAATATTTTTACTTGTTTTATTTACAAGCTGTACCTCACGAAAAAACTCAGAAGAATTTATTTCAACTACACAAGGACGTTATTTATTTAATGACAATGAAGTCATAGAAATCTATTTTAAAGAACAAAAATTGTACGCAAAATGGCGTGGAAGAACTGATCTTGAATTGCTAAAAGTTAATGATACTGCTTTTTACATGAAAGAGTTAAATGAAAAAATACTTTTTGTGAGTCGCCCACAAATGCATATTCAATTAGCAGAAAAAAGAGAACATAAAGGAATAAAATACGACTTCCGAAAATTAAAGAATGGAGAAAAAACGCCTCATGAATATTTTGAAGCTCAACAATTTGATAAAGCGTTGGATGCTTTTAAAATGATTCAACAAAAAGATTCATTAAACCCAATTATAAGTCAAGGAACCTTAAATAGATTAGGTTATAAGTATATTAAAAAAGAAGATTTTGATTCAGCTTTAGAGATTTTTAAAATAAACGCTATCTTATACCCAAATAAATCAAACGTTTTTGATAGCATGGCAGAAGCTTATTTTTTGAAAAAAGATACTGTCAATGCAATTATCAACTTTAAAAAAGCGTTAGCTATTAACCCAGAAAACAGAAATTCTGAACGTTTTTTAAAGAAAATAACAAAGAAATAAATGACACTAGAAGAACTAAAATATCCGATAGGAAAAACAAATATTCCTAAAAACATCACAAATAAAAATATTGAAGATTGGATTTCTATTTTGGAAAGATTTCCTCAAGAACTAGAATTCCTAACCAAAGACCTATCTGACAAACAATTAGACACACCTTACCGTGAGGGCGGTTGGACAATTAGACAAGTAATACATCATTGTTATGACAGTCATCATAATTCATATACGCGTTTTAAATGGGCTTTAACAGAAGACAAACCTGTTATTAAAGCCTATTATGAAGAACGTTGGGCAGAATTAGAAGATTCTAAATCTGACCCTGTATTTTTATCAATTGATGCTTTAAAAGCATTACATTCTAAATGGGTGTATTTCTTACGTAAATTGACGGATACACAGTTAAACAAAACATTTATTCATCCTTCAGGAAATGTAGAAGTTAGTTTAAAAGAAAACATTTGTATATATGCTTGGCACAGTAAACACCATTTTGCACACATAGAAGAATTGATGATTCGTGAAGGCTGGAAATAAAAACGACTTATGAAAACAGCTAAAGAATATTTTGATGAGTATGCAGTTAGTCATCAAAACGAAACAAACCAAGCGATACATTATATTTGTGTTCCTTTAATTTTTTTTAGTGTTATTGGTTTACTCATGAGTATACCAACCACATTTTTAGAAAACACATTAAACTTATCCAATCCTTTAATAGAAAATTGGGCTGTAATAGTTGGGCTTGTTATTTCTATTTTTTATCTGCGTTTAGGCTTTTGGTATTTTATAGAAATGTCTTTGATAATTTTTATAGCAATTGCAGCTAATTTTTGGCTCGGTAATCAAGTAAACTTGCTTTTCGCTTCTTTAATTATTTTTGTTTTAGCTTGGATCGGGCAGTTTTATGGACATAAAGTAGAAGGTGCTAAACCATCATTCTTAAAAGATTTAGAATTTTTATTGATTGGTCCTTTATGGGTAATACAAAAATTAGGAAAGAAAAAATAAAGAATGAAAGAAGAAATTACCTTTGAAGATTTTTTAAAAGTTGATATTAGAATAGGAACTATTATTGAAGTAAATGATTTTCCTAAAGCAAGAAAACCTGCCTATCAACTAAAAATTGATTTCGGCGCATTGGGCATTAAAAAGTCTAGTGCGCAAATAACAGATTTATATACAAAAGAAGATTTACTAAACAAACAAGTTGCTGTAGTTGTAAATTTTAAACCTAGACAAATTGCCAACTTTATGAGTGAATGTTTGGTGATAGGTGTTTATAATACAGCAGGAGATGTCGTTTTATTACAAGCCTCTAAAGAGATAAAAAACGGAGAGCAAGTTAATTAGTGGTTTAAGGTTTAAGGTTTAAGGAATTTAAAAAAATCACATAAAATAATCTTAAATATAGGATTTCTTTTAAAAAAGGCACAGATTGTCTATTGTCTCTAAAAATTATAAAATTGACCAAAAACAACTCTATTTAAATTAATTCTTCGGATTATTTAAAATAACTAAAGCTCCGATTACTCCAGGAATCCATCCGCAAAGCGTTAGTAAAAAAATAATAAAGAAAGAACCACAACCTTTATCTATCACAGAAAGTGGCGGAAAGAAAATAGCAAGTAATACTCTTATAAAACTCATTTTTATATTTGGTTGGTTACAGAAATAAGACGAATTAAAAATAAATTTGTTACAGAAAAATGCTAAAAAAAATAAAGTTTAAAAATGATATTTTCTATTTATAACCTCAACAAAATCAACATTAAATAACAAAATAGATTTTATTTAAAATGAATTGTAGAAAAAACTCAAATATTATGTCAATAAAAGTGACTATCTTTATAAAAACGTGTCTTAAATTATAGCATATAAAAATAAATAATATGCTAACTAGTATTCTTAACTTTGCAAAAAACTAATCTATATTACTTATGAAAAAATTTTTATGTATTGTTTTATTTATTTCAGTAGCTATTGCATGTAAATCTACCTCTGCAGTTAGTACCAAATTAGACAATAAAACCGAACGTATTTTAAAAGGAAATTTTACAATGACTGCTGTTGACTTTCCTGGATCAGACTTTTTAAATGTAACTTCTTTTTACATAGCAGACTCTAAATGTTTTGTTGGTAGTGACTGGAGTTTTGTTTCTAATAACAATAAAGGAGAAATGGCACTTACTAGCCTAAGTACTTCTTGTAAAGAATTTAGCTCTCCAATAACTTGGTACCTAAATAAAGATGGAAAATTTGTTTTAAAAATCATTAACGACTACAAAGCAAAAGAAGTAAATAACGGTTTTGTTTTAGATATTATAAATGTAACAGAATCAAGCTTCCAATTGGTAGACCAAATTAACGTTGCAGGACAAACAAAAGATATTACTTACTCTTTTCAAAGAAAATAATTAAAAAAGAAACACAATGAAAAAATCAATAATTTATAGTTTATCAGTATTATTTATAACAGCAAGCATGCTTACCTCTTGTGAAGCTGTTAAAAATGCAAACAACACACAAAAAGGTGCCGGTATTGGTACTGCAGCAGGTGCTATTTTAGGTGCCGTAATTGGAAACAATGTTGGAAACGGTAAAAATTCTGAATTAGGCGCTGTTTTAGGTGGTGTAATTGGAGGTGTTACCGGTGGTGTAATTGGTAATAAAATGGACAAACAAGCTCGTGAAATAGAAGAAGCAATACCTGGAGCAGAAGTAGAAAGAGTTGGGGAAGGTATTATGTTAACTTTAGGTGAAAATGCCGTTAGATTTGATACTAATAAGGCAACATTATCTGCAAGTGCACAAGCAAACTTAGAAAAATTAGTTCCTATTTTTAATAGTTACGAAAACACTAATATTGTTATTTATGGTTACACAGATAGTACTGGTAGTGTTGAATACAACCAAACCTTATCTGCTAAAAGAGCAAATTCTGTAAAAGAGTACTTAACCACTAAAGGTCTTGAAAATGCAAGATTTGAAACCAAAGGTTTAGGTGTTAATGACCCTATTGCAACAAACGAAACTGCAGAAGGAAGAAGCCAAAACAGACGTGTAGAGTTTGCTATTGTTGCCAATGAACAAATGATTCAAGAAGCACAAAAAGAAGCTGGAAACTAAATATAATCTTACTTTAATAAAAAGGCTACTCAAATGAGTGGCCTTTTTTGTTTCATCAAACTATATTTTCCCTAATTTTGCACTACATAAACAATTAAGAATGCCACGTAGAGAACGAAATAAATTTGTAAAGAAGAATCAAGTTTTAGAATTAAAAATTGAAGATTACGCTTTTGGCGGAAAAGGGATTGCAAGAATCCAGTCTGAAGAAGGTAGTTTTGTTATTTTTGTTCCGAATACCTTGCCTGGTCAATTAGTAAAAGCACAAATAAGTAAGTCTAGTAAAAACTATGCAGAAGCGAAGTTGATAGACGTTTTAGAACCATCTGAAGATGAAGTAGAAGTTCCTTATCAAGACATTCCTGGTGCACCTTACATACAATTACCTATAGATTTACAACATCAATATAAAAAAGAAAGCACTTTAACTTTATTTAAAAAAATAGGAAAAGTAGCTAATATCGAAGATCTATTTGATGAATTTGTAACCTCTCCAAACGTATTTCATTATAGAAATAAAATGGAATATGGTTTTTCTGCTATTGGATATGATAGAGTTACAAAAAGAGATAAAGATGAGTTTACATTAGGTTTTAAAAGACGTGGTGTTTGGTGGATGGGAGATAATCTAGAAAAAGATTCTGGTTTGTTTGATAAACAACTAGAAGACAATCTAAAAAACATTCGTCAATATTGTATAGACACTGGTTTAGAACCTTGGCATGGTCCAAAAAAGACAGGTTTCTTCCGTTATTTTGTGGTAAGAAAATCTTTTAAAACAGATGAGTTGTTATGTAATTTAGTAACTACTTCTCCAGAATTAGAGAATTTCGATTTACAGAAATTTGCTTCTTTTCTAAAAGATATTTTTGGTGATCGTTTAGCTGGTTTATTACATACTATTAATGATGAAACTGGTGACAGAACCATTGCAACAGCCGGTAGTTTAGATTTAGTGTATGGTAAAGATAAAATTGTAGAAGAATTATTAGGTTTGAATTTTGAAATCAGCATGAAAAGCTTTTTTCAAACGAATCCTAAATGTGCAGAAAAATTATACTCTAAAGTTGTTGAATATGTTTTAGAAGACAAAACCAAGGTAGACAATACTGTGGTAATGGATTTATTCTGCGGAACAGGAACCATAGGGCAAATTGTAGCTTCTAAAAGTGAAAACGCAAAAATTGTTGGTGTAGATATTGTAGCTTCTGCAATTGAAGATGCAGAAAAAAATGCCAAAAGAAATAATATTGATGGATTAAAATTTTATGCAGCAGATGTTGGTAAATTCTTAGTTGCACATCCAGAATATAAAGATAAAATAAAGACCATTATTTTAGATCCTGCTAGGGCAGGAATTGCGCCTAAAACATTACAAAAAATCATCAATCTAAATGCAGATAGAATGGTATATGTTTCTTGTAACCCGGCAACTCAAGCTAGAGATACAGAGTTGTTAGCAGAAGCTGGTTATTTTATTAAAAAGATTAGTTTGGTAGATCAATTTCCGCATACAAGTCATATTGAAACAGTGGTTTTATTTGAGAAGAAATAACATTTATAAATTCTTATAAAAACTTCTACTAAGAACGATTTATAAGATTTAAGATAATTTTATTAAAACGTACAACTAATATTAAAAGGAATCATTATATATTGATACTTTAAAGTTAAAGCTAAAAAAATGAAAAAATTAACAGACTTCGAAATCAATAGAAAATTAGAAAAATTACATGATTGGGATTATTATGACGATGCTTTGCATACAGATTTTGAGTTCGATAACTTTAAAGATTGTATGTCTGCAATGAATAGAATTGCATTTGAATGTGAAGCTTTAAATCATCATCCAGAATGGACAAACAACTATAATACTTTAGATATTAAGTTAACAACACATGATGTTGATGGTGTCACCAAATTAGATTTTAAATTGGCTAAAGCCATCAATAAAATTGTAGAAGTTGAAGAATAGGATCTATAAAATAACAGTTGTTTTAGTAATTGGTTTGCTTATAAACACCTCATGTACTAAAGATGATTTCTGTTTGCAAAACCCTGTTACTCCTAATTTGGTATTGCGTTTTTATGATGACACGAATAAGGAATCTACAAAAGATGTGAGTACTTTATATGTTTGGGCAGAAGGAAAAGATACCATCGCAGATTTTAATGGTACTAGTTTAGACTCTATTTATATTCCTTTAAATAGTTTAACAACAGAAACTGTTTATAAACTTTCTAACGGAACAGATGTAGATACTTTTACCATAACTTATACTCCAAAAGAAGAATATGTATCTCGTTCTTGTGGATATAAAATTACCTTTAATGATGTTACTTTTTATTCTGATAATACTTGGATAAAAGAATTTACACCATCAACATTAACAACACTAGACAATCAAAACACAGCACATGTACAAATATTTCATTAGCATCTGTTTCCTTTTTGTTTTTGTTAATGGGCAATCTCAAGAACAGAAAAAAGACACACTTATAAATGCTGAAAAAGATTCTATTGTCTATAAATCTAAATATGGATTAAGAGTTGGTGTAGACATAAGCAAACCCATTTTGGCACAATTTAATAGTTCTTACTCTGGATTAGAAATTGTAGGAGATTATAGAATTAAAAAAAACTTATACCTTGCTGCAGAAGTTGGTTACGAAGAAGAAACAACTACTGAAGACTATACAAACTCGACTGTAAAAGGAAGTTATTTAAGACTTGGTGTTAACTATAATGTCTACCAAAATTGGTTAGACATGAACAATGAAATCTTTATAGGAGCTCGTTATGGTTTTAGTCTTTTCGATCAAACTTTAAACACTTACACACCCAACGTTAATTCAGTATATTTCCCTGCAGATGAAATAACCTCATCTGTGTCAGCTACAGATTTAAATGTACATTGGACAGAGTTTATAATAGGTTTAAAAGTAGAAACCTTTAATAATTTCTTCGTTTCTTTTAGCGGTTCTTATAAGATTTCTATAAGTGTAAAAGAACCAGATAATTTTGAAACTCTTTACGCACCCGGCTTTAATAGAGTATTTGATAGTGGTACAGGTTTCGGATTTAACTACACACTTACCTACTTAATTCCTTTTAAGAAAAAGTAATTTTATTACAACTTAGTATTTTTTAGTAACTTTATCAACCTTATTTTTTTTAAACAAAATATCATGAATAAAATTCCTAGTGTAAATTTAGCAGACTTTTTATCTTCGGATAAAAGCAAAAAACAACAATTTATAGATGAAATTGGTCATGCTTACGAAAACATAGGTTTTGTAGCTTTAAAAGGTCATTTTTTAGATGACAAATTAGTAGAAAGCTTATATACAGAAATTAAAAACTTTTTTGATTTACCAGTAGAAACCAAAGAAAAATATGAAATTCCAGGAATTGGAGGTCAACGTGGTTATGTTTCTTTCGGAAAAGAATCTGCGAAAGGAAAAAAAGAAGGCGATTTAAAAGAATTTTGGCATTTTGGTCAGTATGTAGACGCGGCTTCTAAATACGCTAAAGAATATCCAGAAAACGTTACTGTTAATGAATTGGCTAACTTTAATGCCGTTGGTAAAGAAACGTATCAAATGTTAGAAAAAACGGCAAAGTACGTGTTACGTTCTTTGGCCTTGCATTTAGGCTTAGAAGAAACCTACTTTGATAATTATATTAAAGATGGAAATAGTATTCTACGCCCAATACATTACCCACCAATACAAACAGAACCTAAAGGAGCAGAAAGAGCTGCAGCCCACGGAGATATTAATTTAATTACCTTATTAATGGGGGCACAAGGTAAAGGGTTACAAGTCCAAAACCATAAAGGAGATTGGATTGATGCTATGGCAGCACCAGACGAATTAATGATAAATGTTGGAGATATGTTATCTCGTCATAGTAATAACAAATTAAAATCTACCATTCACAGAGTGGTGAATCCACCAAAAGAAATGTGGGGAACATCAAGATATTCAATTCCGTTTTTTATGCATCCCGTTTCTGATATGAAATTAGATGTTTTAGAAAATTGTATCGATGAAAACAACCCAAAACAATTTGAAGATATCACTGCTGGTGAATTTTTAGACGAAAGATTAAGAGAATTAGGACTTAAAAAGTAATCAGTTTACAGTAGCAGTTGGCAGTAACAAGTTAACTGAAAACTGCTACTGAGAACTGTAAACTGATAAAAAATGGATTTTAAAGATCAATTAAAAAATTTATTTCCAGAGCATAAGGAAACTGTAGAACCTGTAAAAGAAAAATCGGATATTTGGTTACAAGATGATCCGATTATTTGCAAATACGAAAAACGTAAAGGAAAGCCAATTACAATTTTAGAAGGCTATACAGGTGCAACATCAGACTTTAAGAAACTTGCAAAAGAGATTAAAACCAAACTATCTGTTGGCGGTAGTTTTAAAGATGATAAAATTATTATTCAAGGTGATTTTAGAGATCAAATAATGACCATGCTAAAAGATAAAGGCTTTAAAGTGAAGCGAGTTGGTGGATAAAATTTAGTACTCTTACAATAAATAATTACTGTAAACGTTATTAATAAATTATGAACTCGTCTATACTACATATTACAAATGGAGATAGTACTACAAACTATCTGAAAAAACTTAATTTCTCCGGAAGTTTTATTACTTGGAGAGAAATGTTATGTGAAGGAAAAACGACTGTAGATGTAGGAAGTGAAACTTTCTGGAAAAACAGGTTCGACTTTTTAAAAACTTCCTACAATATTAGCAAAAGGAAATTTATAGACTTTACTTTAAAAGAATATAGAACCCTTTGTAGTAAAAAGGAATCTAAAGAAATAGTCTTATGGTTTGATCACGATTTGTTCTGTCAAATTAACATGATTGCTGTTATTAGTTGGTTAAAAACCTATAGAAGTGGCTATCATATTTCTTTAGTAACTAGTGGTAAAATAAAAGGAAATAAGAAACCAAAGAGTTTATCTGAGCTTACTGAAAATCAAATTCAGCAACATTATAAAAACAGAATAGATTTAACTCAAGATGATATTGAATACGCAGACTATATTTGGCAACTATACTGCTCAGACAGTCCACTTAGGTTAGAAACTGTTTATAAATTTAACCCAATGTCTCCTTTCACTTATTTAGTAGAAGCTTTAGAAGCGCATTTACAAAGATTTCCTTCCATTAAAAATGGACTAAATAAAGTTGAAAACACTATTATAGAAACTGCAAACACACAACAATTTTCATCTAAAGACCAGTTAGTACATCAATTGCTAAAAACACAAACTGTTTATGGTTTGGGAGATTTACAGTACGAACATCATATAGAGCAACTTCAAAAATTATTTACCTCTTTCGATCCAGTAAAATTATCTAGAAAAGGAAAAAAAGTACTAGAAAACCAGCTAAATTTTTATGGCGAACTTCGCAATGATAATTCGTATCTTGGTGGAGCAAAAAAATATAGTTTTCTTTACAATCATCAATCAGAAAAACTATTACAAATTACATCTTAAATGTCTATAAAACAATCTGAACTTATCTTAAATCCGGATGGAAGTATTTATCATCTAAATTTAAGACCAGAACATATTGCCACAAATATAATTTTTGTTGGCGATCAAGATAGAGTCGATAAAATCACTAAACATTTTGATTCTATCGAGTTTACTACTCAAAAACGCGAATTTAAAACAACAACAGGTACTTACAAGAACAAACAATTTTCAGTTATTTCTACCGGAATCGGTCCAGATAATATAGATATTGTTTTAAATGAATTGGATGCACTTGTTAATATCAATTTAGAAACTAGAAAACCAAAAGAAAATTTAACTTCTTTAAATATTGTAAGAATAGGAACTTCAGGTTCTTTGCATGACGATATTCCGGTAGATTCTTTTGTAATTGGTTCTCACGGATTAGATTTAAACGGATTGCTTCACTCCTATCAAATTGATCCCATTTCTAATCCAGAAATTGAAGATGCTTTTGTAAAACATACCAATTGGAGTGCTAAAAAATCATATCCTATTGTTATTGAAAATAGTAAAGAATTAGAAAACAGATTAAAATCTGATAAAACACACCAAGGAATCACAGCTACTGCCGGAGGTTTTTATGGGCCTCAAGGTAGAATTTTACGTTTAGCGATACAAGACAATGAACTAAACCATAAGATTGATAGTTTTAGTTTTAACCAACATAGAATAACCAATTTAGAAATGGAAACCTCAGCTATTTATGGTTTATCTAAACTTTTAGGTCACAAAGCTTGTTCTATAAACGCAATTATTGCCAATAGAGCCAATGGATCTTTTAGCAAAAACCCAGGAAAAGTAGTTGCCGATTTAATAGAATATACACTTGAAAAATTAATTGAGTAGATGACAAACCTTACAATTGGCGGAGTTCCAGAGCATTTTAATTATCCTTGGTATTTAACCTTAAAAAATAAAGAATACAAAAAACACAACATCAATCTACGTTGGCAAGATTTCCCTGGCGGAACAGGTGCCATGTGTAAAGCTTTACGTGCTGGTGATGTAGATATTGCTATTGTTTTAACCGAAGGAATTATTAAAGATATTGCAGACGGAAACCCTTCTAAAATTGTACAGACATTTGTAAAATCTCCATTAATTTGGGGAATTCATGTAGGCTCAAAATCATCTTTTAAAAACATTGAAGATTTAGAGCACGCAACCATTGCCATTAGTCGTTTTGGTTCAGGTTCGCATTTAATGGCTATTGTAAATGCTCACAACCAAGGTTGGGATATAGCCAATTTAAAGTTTAAAGTAATAGGTAATTTACAAGGCGGAATTGATGCTTTAACCAACGGAGAAGCAGACTATTTTATGTGGGAACATTTTACCACAAAACCTTTAGTAGACAATGGTACTTTTAGATTAATTGACGATTGCCCTACTCCTTGGCCTTGTTTTGTAATTGCAGTTAGAGATGAAGTTTTAGAAAATAATTTTGAAGAAGTTAAAAAAGTTTTAGACATTATTAATGGCAAAACAAAAGACTTTAAAAAAATTGATGCTATTGATAAAATTCTGGCAGCAAGGTACGAGCAGCAATTAGAAGACATCCAGCAATGGTTAAAAATTACCGAATGGAATGACGGAAAACCTATTTCTAAAAATAAAATTACACGCATACAAAATAAAATGGTTCAGTTTAACGTTATTGAAGAGAAGAAAAATTCGAGCAATTTCATAAAAAATATGTACATTTAGCACGAAAAACCATTATCTATGAAAAAAGTAGTATTTATTGCAGTTTGTATTTTAGGAATCCTTTGTTTTTCTTCTTGTAGAAGTACCTCAAAATCTTGCGGTTTAGCAGATAACACCACAACTATTCAAACAACCTTAAAGCAAGTAGATTTAACTTAAAATCTAATTGTTTCTTAATTTCAAATTCAATGAATCCGCGTTTACTGCGGATTTTTTTTGCTCTAAACCGCTATACCTCTTAATAGTAAGCTAACTATTCGTAAACTTTTTCATAAAGTTTATCTTACCTTTTTTTCATTTTTATTTTACGTTTACAATACATTCTCTTTTTATGTTTGAAAGAACTTAGAAACAAGATAATTGTTTACATATATTTAGAAAATCATTTTCTTCATAAACTTGTTTACTCAAGAAACAATTCTTTTTCTTTTTATGAAACAAAATGAAAAAACAAAAAAAAAGAAAGTTAGATTATGTTGTAATTTCAGACGTACATTTAGGTACTTATGGTTGTAGAGCTAAAGAATTATTAAATTACTTAAAAACAATTCAGCCAAAAGTATTAATACTAAACGGTGACATTATAGACATCTGGCAATTTAACAAACGTTACTTTCCTAAGTCTCATATGAATGTAATTAAACATATTACTTCCCTCCTTTCTAAAGGAACAACCATTTATTACATTACTGGAAACCATGATGAAATGCTTCGAAAATTTAAAGGTTTTCAACTAGGAAACTTTAAAATTTTAAACAAAGTCGTTTTAAATATTGATGATAAAAAAGCATGGATTTTTCATGGAGATGTTTTTGATATCACCATGAAACATTCTAAATGGTTAGCAAAATTAGGCGGAAAAGGATACGATTTTCTAATTCTAATAAACACCTTTATAAATTGGATTAGTAAACTCTTTGGTTACGGAAAACTATCACTTTCTAAAAAGATAAAAAACAGTGTAAAAAGCGCCGTTAAGTTTATTGACAATTTTGAAAAAACGGCTTCAGACATTGCTATTGAAAATGAGTATAACTATGTAATATGCGGACATATTCATCAACCAGAAATTAGAGAAATTGAAAACCAAAAAGGAAAAACTACCTACCTAAACTCTGGTGATTGGATCGAAAATTTAACGGCTTTAGAATACAAAAATCGAAAATGGAGTTTATATGAATACACAAATGATGAAATAGCTCAAAACACTGAAAAGAAACTTAGTAAAAATGAGCTAAAGAATGCAAATAAAGAAGAAAAGAACAATTTTCTTTTTGAAGAATTACTGAAAGAATTTGATATTCAAAAACCCTTAAAATAATTAATTATGAAAATATTATATGCAATTCAGGGTACAGGAAACGGCCATATCACAAGAGCTAAAGAAATTATACCAATTCTTCAAGAGAAAGGAGATTTGGATATTTTAGTTAGTGGAAATGAGAATAATTTAGATATTGGTTTCGATATAAAATATAAACTTCATGGCTTAAATTTTACTTTCGGGAAAAAAGGAGGTATTGACTTTTGGGAAAGCTACAAAAAAATGAAATTGTCTCGTTTTTATAATGAAATTAAAAACTTCCCCATAAAAAAGTACGACTTAATAGTAAACGATTTTGAGCCTGTTTCTGCTTGGGCCGCAAAGCTAAATAACATAAGCATTGTATCTTTAAGCCACCAAAATGCGGTTTTAGATATTGCTTCTCCAAAATATGGAAAACACAAAATAGAAAAACTAATTTTAAAGCACTACGCACCTGCAAGTCTTCGGTTTGGTTTTCATTTTAAACCTTATAGTTCTGCTACTTTTACACCGATTATAAGAAAAAGTATTCGAGCTAAAAAAATAAGCAACAAAGGGCATATAACAGTTTATTTACCATCTTATAATGTGGCTAAAATTGTAGCCGTCTTGTCTAAAATACCTATTATAAAATGGCATATTTTTTCTAAAGAAAATAAACGTTTAATCTTTAAAAAGAACATTACCATTTACCCAATTAACGAATTCGATTTTATAAAAAGTATGGCTTCTTCTGCAGGAGTTCTTTGTGGAGCAGGTTTCGAAACACCTTCTGAAGCTTTATTTTTAAAGAAAAAGTTAATGGTAATTCCTATGAAAAATCAATATGAACAACAATGTAATGCTTTAGCTCTAAAAAAAATGGGGGTTTCTGTATTGAAAAAATTAAATAGAAAACAAGTTCTTAAAATAGCCAAATGGATTCAGAGTGATATTTTTATCCCAGTAGATTACCCAGATACTACAGAAGATATTTTAGATGCTATTTTATTACCTTATGAAAATCAAACCGCTTTCCCTACCATTCTATCGTAGGTTTATCTAAGTTCTTTAAAACCTCATTAGTTTTAGAGAAATGTTTGCTTCCAAACCAACCTCGCCAAGCGCCTAAAGGAGACGGATGCGGAGCGGTAAATACAGTATGTTTTTCTAAATTTATTAATTTCGTTTTACTTTCTGCAAATTTACCCCAAAGTAAAAAAACAATGCTTTCTTTTTCTTCAGAAATGCTTTTAATTACAGCATCGGTAAAGTCTTCCCATCCTTTTTTTTGATGACTTCCGGCTTCATGAGCTCTTACCGTTAAAGTCGCATTTAATAATAAAACACCTTGTTTTGCCCATTTTTCTAGATTCCCACTTTGTGGAATTTCTTGATCTAAATCTGTTGCAATTTCTTTAAAAATATTTTTTAATGAAGGTGGCTGTTTCATTCCGTCTTTTACAGAAAAACACAATCCGTTTGCCTGTCCTTCATCATGATAAGGGTCTTGACCAATAATTACCACTTTTAAATCATCTAAAGAACAAAAGTTAAACGCAGCAAAAATGTCTTCTTGCTTCGGAAAACATTGGTAATTTTCATATTCTGATGTTACAAAATTTGTTAATTCTTCAAAATAAGGTTTATCAAACTCTGATTGTAAAAGAAGTTGCCAACTTCTGGTAAGTATTGTATTCATAACAACAAAAATACTTCTTTTATTAGAATAAACTAAATAGACGCTTCCTTTAACCAAACCATTGTTTACTCTAATGTACCATCAGAAACAACTTAAAAACTCTTAGCTTTATACGTCTTTTAACTATTAAAAAACAATGTTTTACCTCTTTACTCCGCTAAAAACAAGCCCTAACTTTGAAAAAAAATCAACTTTATGAAACTAAAACTACTTTCTCTAACTTTTTTATTTATTTCTAGCACGGTTTTCTGCCAAATTGTAAATATCCCAGATACTGAATTTAAACAAGCACTTCTAAACTACTCACCAAGTATAGATACTAATAATGATAATGAAATACAGGTATCCGAAGCCGCTGCTGTTACTGAATTAATTATTTCTGGCTATCAAGGTTTTGAAATTATGGGATTTTTGGAAGGCAGTCTTTCAGATTTTACAGGAATAGAAGCTTTTGTTAATTTAACCTCTTTAACTTGTAGTAATAATGATTTAACGAGTTTAGACCTATCTGCATTATCTAATCTAACATATTTAGATTGTGCTTCAAATATTAATTATAATGATTTTAGTGGAATGGCCATAGGTATTTCAACAATTATACTTCCAAATTCAGGAACATTAACAACATTAAATACTTCTTACAATAACTTATCTACTTTAGATCTTTCTAATCAAACAGCATTAACATCTGTAATCACAAATAATAATGTATTAACAAATTTAAACATAACAAATACGCCTTTATTAGAAAGTTTAAAATGTGAATATAATCAGCTTACATCATTAAACACCTCATCTTCTTTAGCCTTAACAAACCTAGAATGTTTTCAAAATCAGATTACTAGCTTAGATGCTACAAACAACACCTCCCTTATCACCTTAAAAAGTTATAACAATAACTTAACTAGTTTAACACTACCTTCTTCTAATACATTAACTCATTTACATTCTTGGAGTAATAGTATTACTACTTTAAATGCTTCTATCGCCACAGGTCTAATAGATATCTCTGTATATTCTAATACTTTAACTAATTTATCAGTACCTGCTAGTACTACTTTAACAAAACTTTCATGTAATCAAAATAACTTAACAACTTTAGATGCTTCCATGTCTACAGGCTTAGTTACTTTAAACGCCTCTAATAACGCATTAACAAGTTTAACTTTACCAGTATCATCGTCTTTAAAAACTTTAAACTGCAGCAATAATCAATTAGCAACTTTAGATACCTCCGTATCAACTGGACTAACCTCTATAAATGCTGCCAATAATTTATTAACAAGTTTAACCTTACCTTCTACAGCTACTTTAGTAACATTAATATGTAGCAATAACCAATTAACAACGTTAGACACAAGTTTAAATACAGGGTTAATTACTATAATTTGTAGTGATAACGCTATCAATTCTTTAGACGTAAGCTTAAATACAAGCTTGTCTAACCTTTCATGTAGTAACAATAACTTAACAACGATAAATACATTATCTAACACTTCTTTGTCTACACTTGGTTGTAATGGAAATCAAATAACAAGTTTAGACACTACAACAAGTACAACATTAAATAACCTATATTGTACAGGTAACCTTTTAACAGATTTAGATTTATCAAGTTTTACAAATTTAAATGCTTTACACTGTAACTCTAATCCTAATTTAAGCAGCTTAAATCTTAAAAATGGAAATACATCTAGCATTTCTGGTAATAATTTAGTCGCAAATAACAATCCAAATTTATTCTCTATTTGCGTTGATGATGCCACCGTTGCTGCAGGAATCTATGCAAACATAGATTCGCAAACCAACTTTACAGAATATTGTTCTTTTGTGCCTGTAAATTCTAATACAATAACTGGTACAGTTTCTTTTGATTTTAATAATGATGGTTGCGATGCTGCAGATACAAAATCTGTAAATACTAGAATTAATAGTACAAGTACCAATGTTAGTGCGGCGGCTTTTAGTGATGCAGATGGCACCTACACAATTTATATTAATGACACTTCTGTAACAACTGAATTAATACCAAACTTCCCTTCATATTTTACAGCAACTCCAACTACACAAACCACTAATTTTACGGGGTCGGGTAACACAGAAACTATCGATTTTTGTATTACAGCAAATACTCAAATAGACGATGTAGAAATATATTCTTTTACAACATCGGAATCTAGACCTGGTTTCGATACACAGTTAAGAATATTCTATAAAAATAATGGTTCTACAATTATTCCATTCGGAACGGTTACTTTAAATTTTAATGAAAATCAAGAATTATTTAATAATGCGAGTACCACACCAGACACTCAAACAAGTAATTCTTTAACTTGGAACTATACAAACCTTCTTCCTTTTCAAGAAAGTTATATTGATGTTCATTTTACCATAAATACACCTACAGATCCTATAAATCCGGTAAATGGAGGAGATACAATTACCTACACCACTTCTATTACACCTTTAACAGGTGATGCAACACCTACAGATAACACCCATGTTTTTTCTGATATTATTGTAAATGCTTACGACCCCAATGATGTGGTTTGTTTTGAAGGTGATAAAATTAGCACCACACAAGTACCAAATGATTTAACGTATAGAGTTCGTTTTCAGAATACGGGTACAGCATCAGCAATAAACATTGTAGTAAAAGACATTATTGATGTAGATTTAGACATGGCTACTTTTCAGCCAATTGCAGCTAGTCATTCTTACAGAACTGCTATTACCAACACAAATAAAGTAGAATTTATTTTTGAAAACATACAATTGGCAGATAGTACTAGTAATGAACCTGCTAGTCATGGTTGGTTATTTTATAAAATAAAACCTAAAAGCACCTCAGTTATTGGTGATACTTTTAATACGACTGCGAATATTTATTTCGACTATAATGCACCTGTAATAACAAATACTTACAACACTGCAGTTTCTTTAGAAACTACGATTCCTGATAACAATTTTGAAATGGCATTAATAAATGCAGGTTTAGATAAAGGAACTCCAGATAACAAAGTGTTTACAGACAATATAAATACTATATCTAATTTAGATGTTTCTAGTAAAAATATTTCAGACTTAACGGGTATAGACGATTTTACAGCCTTAACTAATTTAAATGTTAGCCATAATCAACTTACATATTTAGATGTAAGTGCGCACACTTTATTAACCTCTTTAGACATGCAGTCTAATGCACTACATTCTTTAAATGTAAAAAACGGTAACAATACTCTTTTTACACTCTTTAATGCGATTAACAATCCAAGTCTAACTTGTATAGAAGTTGATAACGCTACCTGGAGTGCAAACAATTGGACAAACATTGATACAACATCAAACTTTGTGAATAATCAGGCTGAATGTACTGCATTAAGTACTAATGCATATAATACACTAGAGTTTTCTTTATACCCAAACCCGACTAACGGAAAAATGAATATTACCACTTTAGAGAGGTCTGAATTATTCATTTACTCTATTACCGGAAAAGAAATTAAAAAAAGAGACGTAAACATCGGTAAGAATATAATTTCTAATTTAAATTTATCAAAAGGGATTTACTTCTTTAAACTGGTTAGCAAAGAAAAATCATCTACTAAAAAAGTGATTGTAAATTAATCACTCTCTAAAACATCCTTGAAAAAGAGAAATTAGATTTTCAATATTAAAACTCCATATTCTTTAAAAAATCATATGGAGTTTTTCTTTCCTTTAATGAAAACCAACTTATCTTAAATAAGGTTATCATTTATACAAATAACACCTTGTAAAAGGCTTAAAAATAAATACTTTGATACATCTCTAGTCATGTAATCGAATTATTTACTAAAGTAATTGGTAGAAATACCAGATTAAAAAACTATAAAAATGTATCCAAAACTATTAGAATATCAAAACATTACTATTTATACGTATGCAATTTGTATTGTTTTTGGTACACTATTAGCCATTTTATATACAAAATGGCAAACTAAGAAAAGACTAAATCTCGTTTTACCAAACATCTTTTTTTATTTAATCTTTATTACTGGTTATATGGGTGGAAAATTATTTTTATTCTTTGAAAGACCTATTTATTACATACAAAACCCCAAAAATATTTTTAATATTTTTTCTGGTGGATTTGTTTTTTATGGTTCCTTTATCTGCATAATAATATTTACTTTTTGGTATTTAAAAAAACATAAAATAACAATTTTACCTTTAATGGACATTCTAGCTATTACCACAACCATTGTGCATGCAATTGGTAGAATGGGTTGTTTTTTTGCAGGTTGTTGTTATGGCAAACCAACAAATTCTATTTTCGGAATGAGTTTTCCAACCACAAATTCTGTAACCGTGCACCCTACCCAATTATACGAAGTCTTTTCTATTCTAATAATTATGGGTTTGCTTTTTATCATTAGAAAAAACAAGAAATTTGATGGACAAGTATTTTTTTCTTACATCATACTATATGCAATTGCAAGGAGTCTTTTAGAACTTTTTAGAGGAGATTTAAGAGGTTTTGTTATTCAAGATTACCTATCACATTCTCAATTTATTGCATTTATTTTTATAAGCATAACGGCTTATTTATATCTCAAATTAAAATCAAAAACAATAACTATTTAAACAAAAATTATGAAAAAATTAATTGTAAACACATTTATACCCATAGCACTTTTAATAACTGCTATTTTTATTATTGGAGCGGGTTGTTCTGGAGTTCCTGATTTAAAAGAATATGTATGGCATAAAGATTCAGATGGTGACGGATATGGTTTGGCAGGTACTGCTGTAATGGAAGGAGAACAACCAGAAGGATATGTAGAAAATGATATTGATTGCGATGACACTAATGCTGATGTCTATCCTGGTGCTACAGAAATACCAGATAATGATATAGATGAAGATTGTAACGGGAAATTTGCTTACACTTTTTATTCAGATAAAGATGGAGATGGTTTTGGTAGTGAAACTCCGATTATTATTGAAATTGAAAACAATACCACTGCTCCAGATAATTATTCTTGGTTTGCTGGAGATTGTAATGATGATAATGCAGAAATACACCCAAAAGCTGTAGAAATAGAAAAAAATGGAATCGATGATAATTGCGACGGAATTATAGATATTGTTGAATATTATATAGATGAAGATGGTGATGGTTATGGCTCACAAAAAGCTACTCCAGCAGAAGGGGTTACCAATAATTTAGATTGTGATGATACTGATGAAAAAATTCATCCTTATACCAGAGAATTTTTAGATGATAAAATAGATAGTAATTGTGATGGTAGCGATAATACATAAGCTTTATTAAAAGACAAACATCTCTTAAAGCTTGTTTGTAAAGATAAATGGTTAACTAAAAAAGTTATTGTAAATTAGTAATCCACAACCACATTTGAAAAAGAGAAATTAGAATTACCAATGTTAAAACTCCATATCACTTTATTTATAACTATGTTATGGAGTTTTTCCTATTCTCAACAATACACAAATATTACTGTAAAAGATGGCTTACCAAGCAATCATATTTATAAAATTGTACAAGATGCTTATGGTTTTATTTGGTTTGCTACAGACAAAGGATTAGTAAAATATAATGGTAACACCTTAAAAACTTTTACGACAAGAAATAGTTTGTCCACCAATGATATTTGGGGAATTCATCCAACACCAGATGGTAATTTATGGTATTTATCTAAAACATCTAAATTAGGTTATATAAAAAACGATAGTGTTTATGCTTTTGAAAGTGAGGTTAAAAATGAAATATTCACTCCCAATTATACGAGTCAAATAGGCAACCAAATTATACTAACAAGTAATTCTAGAGCGCATGAATTAATTAATGATAAATGGAAATTAGTCTCAGAAAAGACTTCCTTAAAAAAAAGAACACCAGTTTATCTTAAACACCCAACTATTACTTCTTACGAGACAAGTACTAATTTAGACACTATAAAATTAACCTACAAAAACGGAAATATAAAAAAGGTACCCAATCTTAAAAATATTCTAACCACTGTCCATTATAGAGGTCAAATAACAGATAGTTTGTTTTATTGGACAGCAGATAAATATTATTCAATATTAAACTTAAATACGTTAAAACTGTATAAACGCAATTTTAAAGATGAAGTAGGTATCAGTAAATCTCAACACACCAGAATACAGCTCATAAACAATCAAATTCAAATTACAGGAAGAGGCTTTGTAGGTATTTTAGATGAGAACTATCACATTACAAAAACAGTTTTAATTCCTAAAAAATTAGATGCACATTTTGCAATGATTGATAAAAAAGAAACGGTTTGGATTGCTACTTTTTTACATGGTGTTTACAAATTGACTAAAGCTAAAAGAAGTATTAAATATGCTTATGAACACGAAAACATTCTTAAAACCAACAAGATAAACGATACTATAATTGCAAATATTTACAACAAAGGTTTTTTTAAATATCAACCTGACAAAAAAGATTTTATACCGTTTATTAACCAAAATAATTACATTTTTAGTTCTAATTATATAGATTCCTTAAAAACAGCTTTCTATATTTCGGAGAATAAAATTATACGTAAAAAAAATACTAAAGCCTCCGAGGAGTTTAATTTTACAGAATACCCTTTTTATACAAATCAAACTGCTAGAGACTTAACTTATTATAACAATTATTTGTATGGTGATTTTACTGCAGGAATTAATAAAATTGATACAAACAACCTGAAAATACTTAAAGTTTATAACCAACGAGGAATTACCAATTTAATGGTTTTTAAGGATCGATTATTGGTGGCTACTACAAACGGCTTAAAGCAAATTAAAAATGAAGCACTAAGTGAAGTTACTTTTAATAAACAAATATTTTCTAAACCGATTCTAAGCATTACAAAAATATCTAAAACCCATGTATTGTTAAATACAGATGGATTTGGATCATTTATTACCGATTTAAATAAGATAGAACAATTACCAAAATCAGAATTTTTAATTGTTAATAATGCTTTTGTAGAAAACAAAGATATTTGGTTGGCCAGCAACTCTGGTCTTTTTAAATATGTATTAAAGGATGAGAATTATACTTTAGAAAAAAAATTAACAGTCGCCAACGGTATTCCTTCGCAACAAGTTAATGATATATATATTTATAACAATGACCTTATTCTAAGCACAAATAATGGTATTGCTATTTTACCCAAAAAACAAGAAATCACCAACCAGTTACTAGATATTTATATCGATAAATTAACGTACAACAACCAAACAGTAACTAAAAATAACAATACTTTTAAATACTTAGAAAACAACAATATTAGTATTGCAATTTCTAGAATAGATTTTACTGAAAACAACACCAACTTTAGCTATAATTACAAATTAGAACCACTACTAAGTGATTGGAAAGCTACTGAAACAACCAATATTAATTTTAATGACTTACAGCCCAATACTTATATATTTAAAGTTGAATCACAAAATATTAAAAAGAAAATTGAATTTACAATTACTCCTTTATGGCATCAAACATTTTGGTTTAAAGCCATCGTACTTTTAACTTTAACAAGTTTGTTTTTTAGAGCTGTTTGGTATTTAAGTAAACGAAGCCAACAGCAAAAAAGTAAAAAGCTTTTTCAAGAAAAACAACTTTCTGAGATTCAATTAAAAGCACTTCGCTCGCAAATGAATCCACATTTTGTATTCAACTCTTTGGCCGCCATTCAATATTTTATTAATGAAAATAATTTTGAAGCTTCAGAAAAATATTTAGTAAAATTTTCTAAACTAATTAGACGTTTTTTCGAACTGTCTAAAGAAACGACCATCACATTAACCGAAGAAATAAAACTGCTTACCAATTATTTAGAAATAGAAAAACTACGCTTTAGAGAAAAACTAGAATACCAAATTAATATTGATGATGCTATTGATATTAAAAACACGAAAATACCAACAATGCTGTTACAACCCATTGTAGAAAATGCTGTAAACCATGGAATTTTCAATAAATTTGATACAGGTACAGTGACCATCAACTTCAAAAAAGTAGATACTTTAACTTATAAAGTTTTAATTATAGATGATGGTGTTGGGTTTATAAACACAAAGTCCAAAAGTAAAAAAATAAAGTCTTCTAACGTTTTACAACAACGTTTAACCTATTTAAACACTTTAGAAGAATGGGAGATTTTGTATTTTACAGAAGAATTACATCCTAAAAACGATGAAAAAGGAAACATATCTACTTTTATAATTAAAAGCAAATAACATGAATACAATCTCTGCTATTATTGTTGATGATGAAATTTCTAACCTAAAAGGATTGGAGAAAAAGATGGCTAATTTGTTTCCAGACATAAGCATCATTGGTACTTACCAAAAACCAGAAGAAGCAATTACCAACATCACAAAACAACAACCTGATATTTTATTTTTGGATGTAGAAATGCCCCGAATTGATGGTTTTGAATTGTTATCAAAATTAAGAGAAATCAATTTTCAAGTAATTTTTGTTACTGCTTTTAGCGAATATGCTATAGAAGCCTTTAAAAAATGTGCTATTGGTTACATCTTAAAACCAATAGATGATGATGATTTAATAAAAGCTGTTCATAAAGCAAAAGAAAGTATCACTTTAAAACACGAGAACGAAAAAAATGCAAACCTTTTACAGTTTATTGCAGAAACAAATTCTAACTCAAACAAGTTAATTATACCAACTATTAAAGGTGTTTCTTTTATTCCGCAAAAAGAAGTGATACATATAGAAGGATTTGATGGTTATACCAAAATTCACCTTATAGACAACACAGAAATCGTAAGCTCCTACAATATAGGGAAGTATGAAAAAATGATGAATAATTTCTTCTACAAATGCCATAAATCTCACATTATAAACCTAGAAAAAGTGCGTCATTTCGAAAATGAAGGATATATTGTATTAGAGAACAAAAAAAGAGTGCCAGTTTCTAAAACCAAACGAAAAGAATTTATAGATTTGTGTTCGCAATAAAATCGACTTTTTTTGAACAATAACATATCATCCAAGACATTACAAGATTTAGAATTTTCTACAGTTTTACAGCATGTTGCAGAACATTGTATTTCTGGTTTGGGTAAAGAACAAGTTACTGAGATTGAACCTATCATTAATAAAAAAGCACTTTTTAAAGAGTTGTATTTGGTAAACGAATACGTTTCTTCTTTTCAAAGTGAAAATAGAGTTCCCAATCATAGTTTCGATAATATTACAGAAAATGTAAAACGTTTGGCTATAGAAAATAGCTTTGTAGAAACCGATGCTTTTCTAAAAATTGCCACTACTTCTTTAACCGTAAACGAATTGATTAAATTTTTCAAGAAATTTAATGTGCAATTCCCAACTTTTTTCGAGCTTTCACAAGAAATTGAATTCACCACTTTTATAGATGATGAAATCAAAAAAATAATTGATATTTCTGGTGAAGTAAAAAACAACGCTTCAGATTCTTTAAGACAAATAAGAAAAGACATAAATAATGTTCGTGGAAAAATTGGTGCGAGTTTTTCTAGCGCTTTATCTAGAGCAATTTCTGCAGGTCATTTAGATGATATTAAAGAAACCGTTGTAGACAATCAGCGTGTTTTAGCTGTTTCTGCAATGCACAGAAAAAAGGTTGCTGGTAGTTTATTAGGTTCTTCAAAATCTGGTAACATCGTTTATATTGCGCCACAAGCAACACTTGCATACTCTAGAGAATATCAAAATTTAATTTATGACGAAAAGCAAGAAATTGTAAAAATATTACGCGCATTATCTGCCACTGTTCGTCCGTATGTTTATTTATTAGAAGAATATCTATCTTTTTTAATTCATATTGATGTTGTTGGAGCAAAGGCAAAATATGCCGTTGAAATGAATGCTGTTTTGCCTAAAATTTCTAGAGAAAAGAAAATCTATTTTAAGAACGCATATCATCCCATTTTATGGAGAAAAAATAAACAACAAGATTTACCTACCATTTCTCAAAGTATAGAACTAAATGAAAAACAACAAATTATTGTTATTTCGGGTCCTAATGCTGGTGGAAAAAGTATCACTTTAAAAACCATTGGTTTATTGCAAATAATGCTACAAAGTGGTATTTTAATTCCTGTTGATGAACGCAGTCAGACGTATATTTTTGATACTTTTTTAACAGATATCGGAGACAATCAATCTATAGAAAACCAACTAAGTACCTATAGCTATCGTTTAAAAAACATGCGTAACTTTTTACGTAAATGTGGACCTAACACCTTGTTTTTAATTGATGAATTTGGTACAGGTTCAGACCCTGAATTAGGTGGTGCTTTGGCAGAAATTTTCTTAGAAGAATTTTATTATAAAAAAGCATTCGGAATTATAACCACCCATTATTCCAACTTAAAGGTCTTAGCAAACGAATTAGAAAATGTTACCAATGCAAACATGCAGTTTGATGAACGTACATTAGAACCGCTATATAGATTATTTATTGGACAAGCAGGTAGTTCTTTTACGTTTGAAGTTGCTCAGAAAAATGGAATTCCGTTTAGCATTATCAATAAAGCTAAAAAACGTGTTGAAACAGAAAAAGTGCGTTTAGATAAAACAATTTCTAAACTTCAAAAAGAACGTAATCGATTACAAAAGCATTCTGATAATTTAGAGCAACAAAAATTTAAAGGACAAGAGCATTTAGATAATTTACAAGAAAAAGAACAACGTGTTCAAGATAAACTATCTGGTTTTCAAGAATTATATGATCAAAACCAAAGAATGCTTTCTTTAGGAAGAAAAACAAATGAGTTACTTAACAAATACTTTCAAACCAATAATAAAAAGGAATTAAATACTAATTTCAATAAATGGGTTGCCGACTTAAAAGTAAAACAAGTCATGAAAAAACCTATAGCTCCTGTAACCAAAGCACAAAAGCACAAAGCAAAAGTAGCCGAAAAACAACAGCAAGAGATTATTAAAAAAGTAGAAAAAGAAGTATTACAAAAAGTTGTAGAAGTTAGAAAAGAAAAGAAAATAGAAGAAGCTAAGATAGCCAAAGAAAAGTCTGAGTACAATTATCAAATTGATGATAGCGTAAAAGTTATTGGCTCAAACTCTGTGGGTACAATCGATAAAATTGATAAGAAAAAAGTAACTATTAATTATGGTTTCTTTACTACAAAAACAACTACAGATAAATTAGAATTGGTAAAACGAGCTAAAAAAACAAAATAAGAACATACATTTTAAAGCTAAAAAAGGTTCGCAAATTGCGAACCTTTTTTAATATATACTTTTTGTCTCGTTGCGTAAAGAAGAAGAAATTATTTAAGATTTAAAACCTCAATAAGTTCTCGACTGGGCTCGAACGGACATAGATAATCCTAGATATTTTTAGCTAACCAGTCTCCTACTTCTTTAGTTCCGTAAGATTTTCCTCCGTCTGCTAAATCTTCAGTAACAAAACCTGCATCTAAAGCACTATTTACAGCTGCTCTAATTGCTTTTCCTTCTTCATGTAAACCAAAGTTTTCAAACATCATTGCTGCAGATAAAACAGTAGCCATTGGGTTTGCAATATTTAATCCTGTTGCTTGCGGATAAGAACCGTGTATTGGCTCAAATAAAGCATTTTCAGTTCCTACAGATGCACTTGGCATTAATCCCATAGAACCAGAAATCACAGAAGCTTCATCCGTTAAAATGTCTCCGAATAAGTTTTCAGTAATTAAAACATCATAACTATTTGGCCATTGTACCAAACGCATTGCAACTGCATCTACAAACTCATAAGAAACTTCAACCTCTGGATAATCTTTTTCCATTGCTTGTACAGTTTCTCTCCATAAACGAGAAGTTTCTAAAACGTTTGCTTTATCTACACAACATAATTTTTTAGAACGAGTCATTGCCAATTCAAAACCTTTTACAGCCAATCTTTGTACCTCAGCTCTTGTATAAACACAATTATCGAATGCAGTTTCACCACCATCTCTTCTACCTTTTTCACCAAAGTAAATTCCTCCAGTTAATTCACGTAAAAAAACCAAATCAGTTCCCTCTATTCTTTCTCTTTTTAATGGAGATTTATCTAACAAAGAAGGAAACGTAAACGTTGGTCTTACATTTGCAAATAAGCCTAATTTTTTACGCATTTTTAATAAACCTTGCTCTGGACGAACCGTTGCAGAAGGATCATTATCATACTTTGGATGCCCAATTGCACCAAATAAAACAGCATCTGAAGCTACACAAATATCATGTGTTGCATCTGGATAAGGTTCACCAACTGCATCAATTGCAGCAGCACCAGTTAAAGCTGGATTCCAAGTAATTTCGTGGTTAAATTTCTTAGCAATTGCATCAGATACTTTTACTGCTTGGTCAATTACTTCAGGTCCTATTCCGTCTCCTGCTAATAATGCGATATTTAATTTCATGTGTTTAATTTTTATTGAATGATTAAAAGATTAAATAATTCAATCTTTTAATTTTAAATTTACTTTTTTATCGTAATGTCACATCGAGTGAAATTCTTTTTTCAAGAATTTTGTATCGAGATGTTTTAATTATTGAATAGTTTTTCGTTTTCTAAAATGTTCTCGATATAATTTTTAAAAAAGAATCGAAAATCACTCGAACTGACAGACTGAATACTGCCTACTGCGAACTTTTTTTAAATAATATTCAACATTTTCTCGGTAGCTTTAATTGCAGATACTGTTTGATCTGAATCTAAACCACGAGTAATAAATTCTTTTTCTTCTAATTTCCAAGTGATAATTGTTTCACACAAAGCATCAGAATTACTTCCCGGAGGAATTCTTACCGCATAGTCTATTAAAGACGGTAAATCTCTTTTACTGTGTTTTTTATACAACTTACGCAAAGCATTCATAAAGGCATCAAACTGCCCATCTCCTTGTGCATGTGCTTCATATTGCACGCCTTCTACTCTTAATTGTAAAGTGGTAGATGGTTTCATTCCTTTTGCATGTCCTAAAACATAATTTTCTACAACAACACGCTTTTCAATAGCATTACTGTCTAAAACATCAGAAATAATATAAGGTAAATCTTCTTGAGAAACGACTTCTTTTTTATCGCCTAATTCAATAATTCTTTGGGTAACTTTCCTTAGCTCTTCATCATTTAAACTCAGACCTAAATCTTGTAAGTTTTTCTGAATATTTGCCTTTCCAGATGTTTTTCCTAATGCGTATTTACGTTTTCTACCAAAACGTTCTGGCATTAAATCATTAAAATAAAGGTTGTTTTTATTATCTCCATCTGCATGAATTCCGGCAGTTTGCGTAAAAACATTTGCACCTACAACCGGTTTATTTACAGGAATTCGAAAACCAGAAAAAGTTTCTACAAGTTTACTAACTTTATTTAATGCTTTTTCATTAACAGTGATTTTTACATCCGTAAGGAAATCATTAATAACAGCAATTACACTTGCCATTGGTGCATTTCCTGCACGTTCTCCCATCCCATTTATGGTTAAATGCAAACCATTTGCACCCGCTTTTATAGCTTCCATAACATTGGCAACTCCTAAATCATAATCATTATGACCATGAAAATCGAAATGCGTTGTTGGGTATTTTTCTCGAACTTCAGCAATGAATTTAAAAGTTTCATCGTGCGTTAAAATACCTAAAGTATCTGGCAATAAAATACGTTCTATATTTAGAGCCGTTAAGAAATCTAAATATTCAAAAACATATTCTTTAGAATTACGCATTCCGTTAGACCAATCTTCTAAATATACATTGGTTTTAATGTTATGCGTAGCAGCCGACTCAATATTTGCTTTGATATCTGCAAAATGTTGTGCTGGCGTTTTTTTAAGTTGATGTGTTAAGTGGTTTAAAGATCCTTTGGTTAATAAATTCTGAACTTTAGCGCCAGCCTCTAGCATCCAATCGATAGATTTTCCTCCATCAACAAAAGTTAATACTTCTATTTTTTCTAAACATTTTTGTTCAGAAGCCCAAGAAGTTATTTTTTTAACAGCTTCTAATTCTCCTTCAGAAACTCTTGCAGATGCTATTTCTAAACGATCTACTTTTAATTCTTCTAAGAGTAATTTTGCGATTGTTAATTTTTCGGAAACTGAAAACGACACTCCTGATGTTTGTTCTCCATCACGTAGTGTCGTATCCATTATTTCAATCTTTCTTCTAGCCATATTTAACCTAAAAAAGTATTCTTAAAATGGTCTTGTTTCAGCAAAAGCAGAAATTTCGTTTTCGATGTTTTTTAAGTAATCAATATCATCAAAACCGTTTAACATATTGTCTTTTTTGTAGGTATTAATTACAAAAGATTCAGATTCACCAGTTGCAACTAAAGTTACTTTCTGGTTTGGTAAATCTACTTTAATTTCTGTTTTAGGATCTGCCATAATTGCAGCAAATAATGTGTCTGCAAATGCTGCAGAAACTTGTACAGGTAAAACCCCTACGTTTAAACAGTTATTTTTAAAGATATCTGCAAAGGCAGATGAGATGACGCAACGTAAACCAAAATCGTACACAGACCAAGCTGCGTGCTCTCTAGAAGAACCAGAACCAAAGTTTCTACCTCCTACTAATATTTTAGAACCTGCATAAATTTCTTTGTTTAATGGAAAATCTGCTTTTGGTGTTCCGTCTTGTTCAAATCTCCAGTCACGGAAAAAATTGATATCAAAATCTTTACGCTCAGTTGCTTTTAAGAAACGAGCAGGAATTATTTGATCTGTATCTACATTTTCTGTAGGTAAAGGATATGCTGTACTTGTTAGTACGTCAAATTTATCGTAAGCCATGTTTTCTGTGTTAAGCGTTAGCGTTTAAAATTGTTCTTGGATCCGTTACTACTCCGCTAACTGCAGATGCTGCAGCTACCAATGGAGAAGCTAATAATGTTCTAGATCCTGGTCCTTGTCTTCCTTCGAAGTTTCTGTTTGATGTTGAAACTGATAATTTTCCTGAAGGAACTTTATCATCATTCATAGCCAAACAAGCTGAACAACCTGGTTCTCTTAAAACAAAACCTGCATCTGTAATTATTTTATCTAATCCTTCTGCTTTTATTTGATCTACCACTTTATGTGATCCTGGTACTAACCAAGCAGTTACATTAGGTGCTTTTTGTCTTCCTTTTACAATAGAACAGAATCCTCTAAAGTCTTCTATACGTCCGTTTGTACAAGAACCTAAAAACACAAAGTCTATTTCTTTTCCAATCATAGAATCTCCTTCGTTAAAAGACATATATCCTAATGATTTTCTGTAAGTTTCTACTCCACCTTCTAAACTTTCTGCAGTAGGAATTGATTTAGTTACGCCCATTCCCATTCCTGGGTTTGTTCCGTAAGTAATCATTGGCTCGATATCTGCTGCGTCATAATTAAATTCAACATCAAACTCTGCTCCTTCTTCTGTATATAAAGTTTCCCAATATTTCATTGCGGTGTCCCAATCTGCTCCTTTAGGAGTTTGAGCACGACCTTTTAAATATTCGAAAGTTTTAGCATCTGGAGCAATCATACCTCCACGTGCTCCCATCTCTATAGATAAGTTACACACAGTCATACGACCTTCCATAGACATATCTTCAAAAACATCTCCAGCATATTCAACAAAAAATCCAGTTGCACCAGAAGTCGTTTGTTTTGAAATAATATATAAAGCAACATCTTTAGGAGTTACACCCAAACCTAATTTACCGTTTACGTTAATACGCATCGATTTAGGTTTTGGTTGCATAATACATTGTGTAGATAATACCATTTCTACTTCCGAAGTACCAATACCAAAGGCAATAGCACCAAAAGCACCATGCGTAGATGTATGAGAATCTCCACAAACAATAGTTGCTCCAGGCAATGTAATTCCGTTTTCCGGACCTACAACGTGTACAATTCCATTATTAAGATCTCCTAAACCCCAGTGAGAAATACCATGCTTTTTTGCATTTCTTTCTAAAGCATCTAACTGATTTGCAGATAAAGGATCTTCTACAGGTAAATGTTGATTTATGGTTGGTGTGTTGTGATCTGCCGTTGCGAATGTACGCGCAGGATATACAACACTGTTTCCTCTACTTTCTAAGCCTAAAAAAGCTACAGGGCTTGTAACTTCGTGGATAAAGTGACGGTCTATAAAAAACACATCTGGTCCGTCTTTAACTTGACGAACAACGTGTGAATCCCATACTTTGTCAAATAATGTATTTGCCATTTGTTTGTTCTTTAATTATTTAAATGATAATCAGCTACCAAAAATAACATTTTATTGTGTTTTATAAATATTTAAACGTTTAAACATACTATACCCAACGGTTACACATTTCACTAAAACACTATATAACAAATCATTACATTATTAAAAAATACGATGTCTATTTATTTTGTAGGGTTATAATTTATTTTAATTCTTTCTTTTTATCGATTGATAAGTGCAGTGAAATACTTAGAATAGATGGTGATTTATATACAATTCGCTTTTATTTAATAAATACAATAATGAACTTACAGAGAACATTTATAATCATTACAAAATAAGATTCCCCAATCGGAAAAAACTCATTTTGAAATGACATACTTAACCTAATATATATCATATAAAAAATATAGAGTAGAATGGTTACCTCGCTCTTCTAAACTTAATCAAAACTCACCTTTGTCATTTAGAACGACAAAGGAGGGGAAATCTAAAAATTACCTGAAAGTGAAATTTCTCAAATACTGAAAACAAACTTATTTCAGCATGACTACTATAAAACGAATCACTTTACGGAAAGCCTTACTTAATTCAATTCATTAGGGACTACTTTTACATAGAAAACAATGATTTTTAACCTAGTTTATAAATTATAATCAAGTAATAAGAAATGTAGTTACAATTTAAATATTTGTAATTATTTTAAAATCAACCTATAAGGATTATGTTAAAAAAAACACAAAAAAAATTAAAAGTAAAGAAGTCTAAAACCAATATTATCACTAATTTTAACATTACAAATTCTTCTTATTTGCTATGAAAGAATTTCTAAATTAGAATATAAAACTTAAAAAAGATTAACTTCATTTGCAAAATGAAAGACTAATCTGCATAAATTATGGGTATAAAATGCCCTAACAAAACTCAATAAAGAGTATTATAAATAATGTTTAATTTAAAACTTAAAAAATGATTAAAAATTCAATGAAAATGATGACTGTTTTATTTGCTTCATCAATGTTATTATCTTCTTGTTATTCTTACACAAGTGTTGTAGGTGAAGGTGCTAAAGGGAATTCTCAAACAACTCAATGGAATCATTATGTTGTTTATGGATTAGCTCCAGTTGGAGTTTCTGACTCTAAAAAAATGGCAGATGGTGCAAAAGATTATACTGTTTTCACTAGACAATCATTTGTTAACGGATTAGTATCTGCTTTAACATTCGGAATTTATACTCCATCTACAACTACAGTAACTAAATAGTTTGTAAATTAAATAAAAGAAGGTAATTTAACAGTTACCTTCTTTTTGAATAATCTGAAAATGAAAAAAATAATATTTTATATTTCTTCTGTAATTTCGATAATATTACTAATCAGTATTTTTAATATTCTAAATAATGATTTTGATAGATTAACTGAATATGGTTTTGGTTATTTAATTGGAAAAATTATACTTCTTTTAATATTTGTAACACTAACTCTTTTAACAAAAAGTGCTGTTTGGAAAAAAAAAGAATCCAAATAACATTCTATTAAAAAAAAGAGGTTTTTCTTAAAAATAGCTAGATTTTAAACTCTAAAGTTAAGAAAGCTTTTCTGCAAGAAAAAAGAAAATGAACATCTGCTGTCACTTAAAAAAACTCATTTTGGAATGACAGTACTTCTAAAATTAATAGTTTTTATAATAAATTAAACCTTACACATAAAATTAGGTCTTATACAAAAACTTATTTATGAGATCCTATTTTCTTTTAATTGCTCTTTGTTTAAGTATCAATTTCCCTTTATTATCTCAACAAAACACCAACCAGTTAAATGCTACAATTATTGGTTCTGGTTCGCCAAAATTTAATACAGAACGAGCTGGACCTTCAGTATTAATTTCTTACAAAAACACTAATATTTTGGTTGATATGGGGAACGGAACCCAAGCTAATTTGAATAAACTCAATACCAAAATAAGAAGTATAGACGGCTTGTTGTTTACACATCATCATTTAGATCATAATGAAGAGTTTACGCCTATTTTTATTCAATCTCTTTTAGGCGGAAATAAAGTAACTATTTCAGGTCCTGCCCCTACCACTACCATGGTTCATAATATTTTAGATACTTATGAGGAAGATATTAATTATCGACTTTCTAAATCTGGTCGAAGTTTAAAAAATGCCATTAAAAACAGTACATATACCGATTTGAAAGGAAATGAGTCTTTTACTATTGGAGAGATAAAAATTACCACCACTCCCGTAAATCACACCATTACTACACTCGCATATCGTTTTGAAACTAGCAACCAATCTATTGTAATTTCTGGAGATTTAATCTATTCTAAATCCTTATCTGTCTTGGCAAAAAATGTCGATTATTTAATTATGGATTCTGGCGGAGCTATTGAATTAGGCAAAAAAGCTAGACCTAATGGAAATCAGAATAATAGAAAAAACACCCAAAAAGCACATGTTAATTTGGCTGAAAGTTCTTTAATGGCAAAAGAAGCGAATGTTAAAAACGTAGTGTTAACTCATTTTAATTTTACAGATATTGACGAAGCAGCTACTACCGCAGAAATGAGGAAAAACTATAAAGGAAATGTGCTTTTTGCAAAAGATTTAATGAAAATTCCAGTAGATAAAAGTATTGTAATTAAAAATAAAACAGCGCAACAACTTTCTTACCCAATTGTAGACACGAATGTAAAAGACTTTTATTCTGATGTAGAAAGTATTTCTAATCCCACAGTAAACGAAGCTTTTTACGGTCAGGATGCTAATTATTTAGGCAATACTCCTTCTTACACAAACAATAACAACCAAACCATAACAGACAATGTTACTGGATTGATGTGGCAAAAAGACATGGGAGAAAAAATGACTTTTGAGGAAGCTTTTTCTAAAGCCGAGAATGCTACTTTAGGTGGTTATTCAGATTGGAGAATCCCTACGATTAAAGAATTGTATTCTCTTATTTTATTCTCTGGACAAGTAAAAGGTGAAAAAGCTATTAAAATGTTTATTGATACCGAATATTTCAATCAACCTTTAGGTGATATCAATGCCAATGAACGTGAAATTGATGCACAAACTTGGAGCGCCACCGAATATGTTGGTAAAACCATGAATGCTGATGCAACTGTTTTTGGAGTAAATTTTGTTGATGGTAGAATTAAAGGATATCCTAAAAATAATCCTAGAACTAAAAATGAGAATAAAATGTATTTTAGAATGGTTCGTGGAAATACAGCCTACGGAGAAAATAATTTTATTGACAACAATGATGGAACTATTAGTGATTTAGCAACAGGATTAATGTGGCAAAAAGCAGATGATGGAATAGGTAAAGACTGGGAAACGTCTCTTTCTTATGCTGAAAATTTAGAATTGGCTTCTCATTCAGATTGGCGTTTGCCAAATGCAAAAGAACTACAAAGTATTGTTGATTATTCGCGATCTATACAAACAACAAATTCACCAGCAATTAATCCTCTTTTTGAAACCACAAAAATTACTGATCCGAATGGAGATGAACAATATCCTTATTTTTCGACGAGCACTTCTCATTTAGACGGTAGAAATCCGTTTGCAAGTGCCGTTTATATTGCTTTTGGAGAAGCACAAGGTAAAATGAGAAATCGTTTAATGGATGTTCATGGAGCTGGAGCACAAAGAAGTGATCCTAAAAGTGGTATGAAAGAAAATTATCCAGAATATTTTGGTCCACAAGGCGATGTAAAATATGTCTATAATTACGTGAGGGCTGTTAAAGACATAACACCAACCACAAAATTAAATACAGACACATCAACAATACAAACACAAAAAGAAGCAACTAAAACGGAACAAAAACCAGCTAGAAATAACAATAATACTCCTCCTTTTTTTTCTGAATTATTAGACAAAATGGATACCAATAAAGATAAAAAACTAAGCAAATCTGAAGTAAAAGGAAGGTTGAAAGAAAATTTTGATCAAAGAGATACAAACGGAGATAGTTTTATTACGGAAGAGGAAATGACAAGAAGAGGAAATAGATAAAAAGCTACTTGATTGCTACTTTAAAAAAAGTTAGCAAGCAGTTCTAGCCCTGATTGAAACGACATCCTTTTTTATTTTTCATAAAAAAGATATAGTGGAAAGCAGGAAATAGCTTCCTAAAAAATTTATCATCCGTAAAAAAAAAAATCAGGATAATTTCACATCTATTTTACAAAGCGATTACTTTGTTTCTAAAAAATGCTAAATACCATTTTATAATAATTTTAAAATTTTCTCTATATTTTCTTTGTGTGCCAAATCAGATCCTTCACTTAAGGTTGCAGATACACCACAGGCAACGCCCCAACGTAACATATTTTTAGGAGTTTCATTTTGTGTGATTGCATAAATTAAACCTGCCACCATACTGTCTCCTGCTCCAATAGTACTATTTACAGAAATCACAGGTGACGAAACATATTCAATTCCGTTTTTATGCGCCATAAACGCACCATCTTTCCCTAAAGAAACTACTACATATTGTGCTGTTTTATTTGTAACGAGTTGCATTGCAAAAGCTTCTTGTGCTACTTTATTTAAAGATTTTTTACCTGCTAATCTGGCCAATTCTTTTTGATTCGGTTTTATTAAAAACAATTCATTTTTTAAAACTTCGTTAAAAACAGGTCCGGAGGTATCAACAATTACTTTTACGCCTTTTACTGTTAAGTTCTGAATGATTTTAGAGTAATAATCTGTCGGCAATCCTTTTGGTAAACTTCCACTAATAACAAAAATATCATTGGTAGCCACCTGTACATTTATTAACGCTTCTAAATGGGCTAATTCATCTTCAGAAAACGGACTTGTAGGCATTCCGAATCTATATTGTAATTTTGTTTCTGTATTAAAGACCGCAAAATTCTCTCTAGTTAAATTAGAAATTGGCGTACTAATTACTTGTACATTTTGTTCTTGTAACAACTCTACCAAATGCTCTCCTGTTTTACCTCCGTAAGGAAACAAACAATGACTTTCTACAGCCAACCGGTGTAAAACTCTAGAAATATTTACACCGCCTCCTCCCGGATGATAGGTAATATCATAACACTCTAATTTATCAAAAGGTGTCATTTCATCTATTTTAGCACTTTTATCTAACGCAGGATTTATGGTAAGTGTAACTACTTTCATTATTCGTTTTTTGGTTATAGTAAAGATAGTATTCTTTTCTTTTTTCTATAGATGAAAAAAGAAACAAAAAATCTAAACTTATTCTATAAGATTGAATATAAAATAATTGAAATCCTTTATCATTCACAATGATGGTTCATCTTGCATTATTAATCATGACCTATAAAGCAGTAAAAATCTATTAATTATAAAGCTACGAGATTCCTCAATCTCTTAAAAAAAATTATATCGGAATGAATATACTGACTGTTCTTATTTCAATTCTTGTATATTGCATTTACAAATAAATATTATGAAAATAAACTTATTGTCTTGTGATGCACAAAGACCAGATAAGAGAGCTATTGCTAGATGTATTGTAGAAATTTCGATGAACATTTCTGAATCTTTATCTAATGAACTTACAGAAATACTTTTAGAAGGTGACGTTGTAGATATTGAAATGGAAGATAAAAATACTGGTTCTTCTTTAAGAGCACTAAGAAAATTAAGTATTGATTACGAAATCATAGAATAAAAAACAGATGAAAAAAATTACCTTATTATCTATTTGTCTCTTTTTTATGACTTCCTACGCGCAACAAAAAAAGATGTGGGCCAAGTCTTTTTTAAATAAAAAAGCACCAGAATTAGTGGTTAGTAAATGGTTAACGGATAAACCTGAAACGGAAGGTAAATTTGTTTTAATCGATTTTTGGGCAACTTGGTGTGGACCTTGTGTAAAAGGTATTCCAGAAATGAATTCTTTTTATAAAGAGTTTGCTAAAGAGATGGTGGTTATTGGTCTCAGTAATGAATCTACGGCTAAAATTGAACGTTTTAATAAAGCTAAAATTGAATATTATAGTGCGATTGATAGAAGAGCTAGACTTAATAGAGCCTTAGAAATTAAAGGAATTCCGCATTGTATAATTATTGATCCTAATGGGATTGTTGTTTGGGAAGGTTGGCCTCAACTAAAAGGTTTTGAGTTGACTTCGGAAGTTATACAAGGGCTTATTGATGCTTATAAAGCTTAAATAAGTAAACTAGTTTAACTCTTATTGAAGCATTTGTTTGAGCTCTTTTTTATTATTTCTCTAATTAAAAAAAAGTGAGTGTCTTTCCACTACACTCAAGATAACCTCATAACAAGAAATAGCTTCAAATAAAAATATTTATATGAAGCTATTTTAAAAAAATCAGATTGAATATATGGTTATTCAAATTTATCCATAACAGCATCACTTACTCCCATGTTAGAGAATCCGCCATCGTGAAATAAATTTTGTAAAGTTACTTTCTTGGTTAAATCAGAGAAAAGTGAAATGGTATAATCTGCACAATCTGCCGCAGAAGCATTACCTAACGGACTCATTTTTTCAGAAAAATTGATAAATCCATCGAAACCTTTTACGCCATTTCCGGCAGTAGTTGGCGTTGGTGATTGAGAAATGGTATTCACTCTCACTTTAAAATCACGACCAAAATAGTAGCCAAAACTACGTGCAATAGACTCTAAATACGCTTTATTATCTGCCATATCATTATAATCTGGAAATACTCTTTGCGCCGCCATATAAGTTAAGGCAACGATAGACCCCCACTCTTTCATAGCTTTTTTATGATACAAAACATTTAAAACTTTGTGAAAAGAGACCGCAGAAACATCCCAACCTTTTTCAGTAAAATCGTAATTTGGATCTGTATAAGCTTTCTTTTTTCTAACATTTACAGACATACCAATAGAATGTAATACAAAGTCGATTTGACCACCTAGAATCTCCATAGATTTTTCTATCAAGTTTTCTAGATCTTCTATTGAAGTTGCATCTGCAGGAATAATTTGAGAATTTGTGTTCTTTGCTAAAACATCTAATTCACCCATTCTAATAGAAGCTGGTGCATTAGTTAACACAAACTCTGCTCCTTCTTCATGTGCTCTTTGTGCCGTTTTCCAAGCGATAGAATTTTCGTTTAAAGCACCAAAAATAATTCCTTTTTTTCCTTTTAGTAAGTTGTACATGTTGTTAGTGTTTGTTTTATGAGATTTCTCATTAGTTTATCTTGAGCGAAGTCGAAAGGCTAAAAAGCTCATTTCGAAATGACATTATAAACTTTTAAGTTTTATATAAACTAATTCAATAATTCTTTTGCGTGGGTAAGTGCAGAGTCAGAGATATCTTTACCACTTAGCATTTCTGCAATTTCTTTAATTCTTTCATCTGTAGATAAAAGTTTTAAATTGGTTGTGGTTACTCCTTTTACTTCCTGTTTATACACTTTGTAATGATTCGCTCCTTTTGCAGCAATTTGCGGTAAATGCGTAATAGCAATTACTTGCATATTAGCACTCATTTTTTGCATAATTGCGGCTATTTTATTTGAAACTTCACCAGAAACTCCAGTATCAATTTCATCAAAAATAATGGTTGGTAATTGTGTGTTTTCTGATAAAATTGTTTTTACAGACAACATAATTCTAGACAATTCTCCACCAGAAGCTACTTTTTTCAATTCTCCAAAACTACCTCCTTTGTTTGCAGAAAAAAGAAATTCTAATTCGTCTTTTCCGTTTGCAAAATAATTTTTAGTTTGTTTTATTTTTATTGAAAAACGAGCGTTTTCCATACCTAAATCAGACAATAAAGCTTGTAGTTCTTTATTTAATTTAGGAATTGACTTTGTTCTTGCATTCGAAATTAAATCGGCAACTTTATCTAATTTTAAAGAAATTTCATCTATCTCCTTTTGCTTCTCAATAATGACTTCGTCTGCAGACTCTACTTGCGCTACTTTTTTTGAAAGTTCTTCGAAAACTTTAAGTAATTCTACATTATTACTTACTGTATGTTTCTTCTGTAAATTATATAGTAATTGTAATCTATCGTTAATTTCTTCTGCTTCATTCGGATTAAAATCTACATTTTCATTAGCGTCTTCTAACTCAGAAACAATATCATCGATTTCAATCTTCACAGAAGTAACTCTTTCTGAAAGTACTTGATATTCTTTAGAGAATGTTGCAATTTTAGACAATCTATTTTCTAATGTATTTAGCAAATTCTGAATTCCGATTTCTTCATTCACCGTAATTTCTAAAGCTTCCGATAAATTCCCTTTTATATCTTCTATATTATTCAGCTTTTCTAAACGTTCCTCTAAATCATCTTGTTCTTCCGCCTTAATTTTAGCTTCTTCTAACTCTTTAAAAAGATGCAAATTGTATTCGTATTGTTGATTAGCTTCTTTCTGTTGGTCTTTTAATTTAGAAAATTCTCTCTTTAATTTACTTAACTGCGAAAAACCACGTTTGTAAGAAGCTATTTTTGCTGTATTTTTTGCTAAAGCATCTAAAATTGAAAACTGAAAAAGATTGTCTGATAATTCTATGGTTTGATGCTGAGAATGCACATCAATCAATTTTGTTCTTAATTTATTTAAAACAGACAACGTTACGGGCGTATCATTTACAAAAGCTCTAGACTTACCAGATGGTAAAATCTCTCTTCTAATAATGGTTTCTGCTTCGTAATCTAAATCTACTTCGTTAAAAAATTCTTCTAAATTGTAATTCGCAATAGCAACTTTAGCTTCTACAACACATTTAGTGCTTGTATCTTTTAAGGATGATAAATCTGCTCTGTTACCCAAAACCAATCCTAAAGCTCCTAAAAGTATAGATTTACCTGCTCCGGTTTCACCTGTAATAATAGATAAACCTGAAGAAAAATCAATAGATAAGTGATTGATTAATGCGTAGTTATTAATGGAAAGTTGTGTTAACAAATGCTCGAAATTTTAGAAGCTAAAATTAAGGAAAATTGTATCAAGAATAAACAATAATTATAAGGAATGTTTTACTTAATATTTTTCCACTTAGGATTGTTATTCGGAGATATTTTTTTCACTATTTCAACCAGTCTATTTTTATTTCTAGAAGCAGCATCATCCGTATATAGATTTACAATTTCATCTGCTTTAGCATCAAAAAACACACGGATTAGATAATTACCAACTGTTTTATTATAGATACTTTCTAAAGAGATTACCGCCTCTTCCATGTTTTGTTTCGCAATACCATTGTTTAAAGAAAACTCATCTAATCCTTTTCTATGATACGTATAAGTAGCGGTTCTGTATGCTGAAAGCTTTGGTGATAAGAAACTATCAATCAATAAAAATCTATTTTGCTTTCCTACTACATTTTGCCAAGAAGCAATTCCACTTTGCTGCGCTTGTAACATTACATTCTCTGCAACTCTAAAAGACGACTCTCCACCATTTCTTTTAAAAGTGTCTGCATCCGCTCCCAAAACAATGTTTGCATAAAAAACAATGGTAGAGATTAAATTACTATCATAAGAATTTTTATTAAAAATTAATGGGTCGAACTCATTGTATTTAAAATTGAAATCGTTGTCTTTTAAATTTAATATAGGTGATGCGTATGTAGAACCAAAAACGGGTCTTGTAGATTGAACTTGTATGGTTGCATTAAAATTATTTGCATCTCTAGAAGTGATAATAATTGTAAAAGCACAATCTATTCTTTCTTCTGGCTTTACCTCGTTATTTGTCCATTTGGTTTGATTTACAAACTCTGACAAAGATTTTTCTAAAGTTTTAAAAACCTGAGTATTTGAACCTTGAACCTGGTTGTAGTTTACAGTTACCAAGCAATTCAATTCTTGTGCTTTTAACACAGAAACCGAAAATAAAAACAGAAAAAAGAATATAAGTTTACGCATTCGTTTTATTTTTTACTGTTTGGTCGAGCGCAGTCGAGACCTAAACTAAAACCTCCCGACTGCGCTCGAGGAGACTAGAAATTTTAAGAAATATTCTTTAAAATTTCATTCATAATATCTTTGGCCACTTCCTCTTTCGATTTTAATTCGAATGATTTTTCAGTCAAATCTTTATCAATAATAGTAACTTTATTTGTGTCTGTAGCAAAACCAGCACCTTTATCTTGCAAAGAATTTAAAACAATAGCATCTAAGTTCTTACGTTTTAGTTTCCCTTTTGCATTTTCTAGCTCATTATTGGTTTCTAAAGCAAAACCAACTAAAAATTGATTTTCTTTAATTTCACCTAAGGATGCTAAAATATCTTTTGTTGGTTCTAACTCAATCTCTAACGCAGAAGTAGTCTTTTTTATTTTCTGAGTTGCTATATTTTTTGGTCTATAATCTGCAACCGCAGCAGAAAGAATAGCAATATCTACTTCTTTAAAGTATTTGTGAGCAGCATTGTACATTTCATCTGCAGAAACCACACTTATTCTATGTACTAAAGAATGATTTATTTTTTGATGACTTGGACCAGAAATTAAAAAAACCTCTGCACCTAAATTAGCCGCTGCATTCGCAATTGCAAAGCCCATTTTACCAGAAGAATGATTTCCTATAAAACGTACAGGATCTATTGCTTCATACGTTGGACCAGCAGTCAATAAAAGTTTTTTTCCTTTTAAAGGTAATTTTGATAAAATATCATTTTCTATAAATGACACAATATCTTCTGGCTCTGCCATTCTTCCTTCACCAACTAAACCACTTGCTAACTCACCAGAAGTTGCAGGGATAATTGTATTTCCAAAAGATTTTAATTTCTGTAAACTTTCTTTGGTTGATGGATGGATGTACATATCCAAATCCATTGCAGGCGCAAAATAAATAGGACATTTTGCAGATAAATAGACTGCTAATAATAAATTATCGCAAGTACCATTTGCCATTTTAGACATCGTATTTGCAGTTGCCGGAGCAACTACCATATAATCTGCCCAAAGACCTAAATCTACATGATTATTCCAAAGCTCATTTTCTTCATCCTCCTTATTATAAAAAGTAGAATAAACAGGGTTCTTAGAAAGTGTGGAAAGTGTGAGAGGTGTTATAAAATCTTTAGACGCAGGAGTCATAATAACTTTGACCTCTGCGCCTAATTTTATAAATAAACGGACTAAACCAGCCGTTTTGTATGCAGCAATTCCAGCAGTAATTCCTAATAAAATTTTTTTACCACTTAAAACAGACATTATTCTGTTTCTGGAGTTCTAAAATAAACTTTACCGTTTAACCACTCTTCCATAGCCATAGCTGTTGGTTTTGGTAATCTTTCGTAAAATTTAGAAACTTCTATTTGCTCTTTATTTTCAAAAACTTCTTCTAAACTATCGTTATAAGTCGCAAACTCTTCTAATTTATCAACCAATTCTTTCTTTAAATCACCGTTGATTTGATTTGCTCTTTTGGCAATAATAGAAATAGCTTCATAAATATTTTGTGTAGGAGCTTCTACTTCATTCTTATTATAAGTAATAGTACTTAAAGGTGCCTTTGTATCTTTATAATCCATAATTAATTATTATTTCTTTTTTGAATTTTGAACTTCAACCTGTTTTGCAATCAATGCATCAATTCTTACTTGTTCTTTTTGTAAGGTCGCTAACATTATATTTGAATCTTCCATAAATTGAGATTCTGGGTAATTTCTTTTTAACTTATCGTATGCATCTATTGCATCCTTTATACGTTCAGGTTTTCTTCTATCATAACTTTTTAACACAAAGTCATGTGCCGCTTTTAACCTGTAATATAATGCCTCTTCTTTAAATTCAGAACCTAAAAAATCTGCTAATAAATTATCAAAAGCCTGTATTGCCGCTTTATAATTTCTTAAATCATATTCTGCTGTTCTATAATACGTTTTAGCAATTTCGAAATATTTTTTCTGAAGCTTATACCTTAATTCTTTATAATGTTGGTTCGCTTCTTCTATTTTATCAGAATCTGGGTACGTATTTATAAAACTTTGAAAAGCGTCTAATGCCTTATTTGTATCCGTTGGATCTAAACTAAAACTAGGAGAAGCCAATTTATAGCTATACGCTGATAAAAAAGCTGCTTCCTCAAGCTTAGAACTTTTAGGATAATTCTTTGCAAAACGATCAAAATAATAACCAGACATGCTATAATTCTTCTCGTTAAAATTAGACTGTGCTACCATAAATTGGATACGCTCCATTTGTGGTTTCCCTCTATAAGTTGGTGTAATTTTCTCAAACAAACGCAAAGCTTTACTAAACTTATTGCTTTCGTACAATTTCACAGCCATTTTATACTGCTCTTCCGTAGTACCTTTGTTTAAAACTTTTTGATATTCCCCACATGAAAATAATACAAGTGAGAACATCAATAAACACGCTAAATTTTTAATTTTTTGCATCGTGCAAAATTAGTGATTAAATATGGATAATAAAAGAATTTATTTTTTCTCAAATAATTCTTCCCTTTTAGCTCCTAAAACAACTTTAGGATAACTGTTTCAATGAAAGTTCTAAACACACAGTATTAAGAATAACACATGAAACTAAAACGCTTTTTTTGACAATAAATTATGTCATACAATAACGACACAAAAGACGCAAAAAAAGCGATTAGTTGTTACTAAAAGTTTGTTAATATTATTGTTGCGTAGGTGCAGCTGCTGTAATTAACTGTTTAATATCATTATCAAACAGGTAAAAACCACCTTTATCATCACCAATTAACTTTATTTTATCTAAGATGTTTCTAGCCAATGCTTCTTCTTCTATTTGTTCAGAAACATACCATTGTAAGAAATTATGAGTAGCATAATCTTTTTCTTGTAGGCAAATATCTACTAAATCATTTATGCATGCAGAAACATGAACTTCATGATTAAATAATTCTTGAAACATTTCTTTAAATTCACCAAATTCCACCGGAGGTGCATCTAATGCTGATACTATTGCATGACCACCGCGTTCATTTATAAATTTCACCAACTTTAACATGTGCATTCTTTCTTCGTCTGAATGTGCGTACATAAACTGTGCAACGCCTTCAAAACCTAAAACTTCTGCCCAAGAAGCCATTGACAAATATATTTGAGAAGACTGTGCTTCTACTCTAATTTGTTCGTTTAATGCTTTTTCTATAACTGGTGATAACATATTTTCTATTTAAAGTTCGCTACAAATTTAGCAATTTTAGATTGAAGTTCTGCACTTGCTTGCACTAAAGGTAAACGAACATCGTTTTTACAAAGACCTAACTCCTGTAAAACAGTTTTTATACCTGCAGGATTATTCTCTTCAAAAATATAATCTACAACATCCATCATTTTATAATGAATAGCATATCCTTCTTTATTATTACCTTGTAAACCGTGGTTTATCATTGCAGAAAATTCTTTAGGAAAAGCTTGTCCGATTACAGAAATTACTCCAGAACCTCCTGCCAAGGCAACGCCTAAAGCCATATCATCATCTCCAGAAATAATTAAAAAATCTGCTGGTTTGTCTTTTAACAATGTATAATATTGTTGTTGGTTATTACCTGCTTCTTTAATAGCTACTATATTATCAAATTCATTCGCCAAACGTATTGTGGTTGCAGGCTCCATGTTTTTTGCAGTTCTACCAGGAACATTATATAAAATAATTGGTAAATCTGTAGCTTGTGCAATGGCTTTAAAATGCTGATAAAAGCCTTCTTGCGTTGGCTTACTATAATAAGGAGCAACAGATAGAATACCGTCTAAACCTGTAAAATCTCTTGTTTGTAATTCTTCTATAACTAAAGCAGTGTTATTACCTCCAACACCTAAAACCAAAGGCAAACGTTTATTATTTGTCTTAATAATAACATTAATTATTTCTTGTTTTTCTTCTTTAGTAATGGTTGCACTTTCTGCGGTTGTACCATTGATAACTAAATAATCTGTTCCGTTATCGATGTTAAAATTCACCAATTTTACAAGTGCATCAAAATCTACACTTAAATCTTCTTTAAAAGGTGTTATCAACGCAACTCCAGTTCCAATAAATTTCTGCATTATTATGTATTTTATAAGGCGTAAAATTACAATTTAATGCTGAATTTCATCACTAAAAAAACAATTCTTACCAAGAATAAACAACTTTATTATTAAAGTTTAATTTTTTAGTTTTTTAAGAATTTGTAGGTATTTTTTTAATTCTGATGAAAACGCTTCTACATGTGCTGTACTTTCGGAAATTTCTAATTCATACAATTTAGAATTCACTCCAGAAAAACCGGCTTTAAAAGTAGCATTAGATTGTAAAACGGCAGTTTCTAAATACAAATTAGCTTCACTAAAATAACCTATTAATAAGTCGAATGGTTCTTCTAAAAAACTTTTAAAACTAGGTTCAATATAAATCCCTTTCCAATTGATATCTTTTTGTGTAAAGTATTTAAAGGAAGTATCTTTTGTAGCATCACTTTTCTTAAAACTATATATTCTAACATTTTTAACGCCTAGAACAGCTTCTATTTTTGCTTGTAAATCTATACTTAAAGAAATACTTGCCGTTGTTAAAATACCCACAGATTTAATTTCCTTTTGAGAAACATTTCTGCGTTCAGATACTTGTTTGATATTTTTATCAAACTTTTTTTTGATACTGGATTCTTTTAACTTCAAAAAATTCATTCTTAAAATAGATTATCTTGATAAAAATTAGAAATTAATTCTACTTAATTTCTAATAAAATAAATTGATTTAATTGTTTTCCATACACCTGAAAATTATCATCAGCAACTAAAAGTAAAGATTGATTTCCATTTTCTAATTTTGGACCCAATGTAATACCTTCTATGTTATCGATTATTCCATCTGTTAGCTGATCTTTAACCTCTTCAAAATTTAATAACAAACGCTTTTTAAGCGGAATAAAATCCGACTCTTTTAAAGCATCAATATTTAAAATATTCGTAGTTTCTTTATCGATTACTGCTTCAAAAATTCTCACAATATTCCCATAAGAACCATAACCACTTTGATACGTTCTTTCAATAATAAAAAAGTGATTTTCTTTATACTCTAAGATCGATGTTAATCCGTTTAAATTAATATTTCCTTTAGATGGTTTTGTAATATGTTCTAATTGATACGCATACTGCTTTGTCGCTTTTTTTGATGTTTTATCAAAATACGTAATTCTAATTGGTGATGATGCTTTTGTAAAAGTAGGATCTTCTCCATCTGATTTTAAAGGACCTTCCATTGCTACCCAAAATCCTTTTCCGTCTATGCTTTTAGAAGAACCTTCAAAAACGGCATTGTGTTTTATATTATTAGTATCACTTAAGTTTTTAGGAAGCTCATAAGCTTCTACAAAATTTCCGTTTAAATCTGTTTTAAAAACAGTCGGACTTTTACCGTTATTAATAGATCCTTCTCCAACAAAATATACCTCTTCGGTTTCTGCTTCTACAAAAATGGATTCCAAATCTAAAGCGTTTTCTTTATAATAAGACGCTGTAGTATCATTTAGTAAAACAACCTGTTTTAAATCTACAGCTTCTATTTTATTTTGTTTGATCTTAATTTCTGCTTTTACAAAACGAGGATTTCTAGCATCATCTACTACAAAATAATATTCTCCGTTTGCATAATCCACACCAGACAAACCACCAATAATTGAGTTTTGAAATGCTATTGAATCTGCTAAAACAAATTCATCTAAAAAATTTAATTCGGTTGCTTTTTCATGTTTACAAGAACAAAAAACAAGACAACCTAAAATACCTAAAACAATACTTTTCATAATTTTAATTTTGAAAAAGACCTTTCAAATTAAAAAAATGAAAGGTCAAATATCATAAAACACTACAACTTTCTTCTGTTATCTTCAGATTGCGTATCTATTAACTTATTGTAAGGATCTACTCCTACCTCAATCGGTTTTTCATCAACAATAATTGTAATTTTATTATTGATCTCTGTAATCTTATGCTTCTTTAAATATAGTTCTTTTTCTTTCTTTTCTCCATCAACTTCTTCTTGCGCAAAAATACCAATATCAATATAATCTGCCAACGGAACTGATAAAATAGGTTTTTTCATATCATCCGTTTGATACGTTAAAGTATCTCCTACTTTTTCACCATAATAGCGTTTTCCTTTTTCATCATTTCTATATTTAGAAACTTCAAATTCTATTTCTACTTCGTATTTTCCGTTGTCTAGTTCTGTAGATTTTACTTCTAAAATTTGGTTTCTGTACAACGTAATGGTTTCAAACATATCTTTAATTACATATTGTAAAGAGTCTGGTGTTACTTCTCTAATATAATTTACCATTTCTACAGAAGTTGTATATGGAGCTTCTTGAAACTTCACTTTTTCTACATACTTTTTTAAAGCACCATTTAAGTTTTCTTCACCTATATAATCACTTAAAGCATAAAAAACTAAAGACCCTTTCTGATAACGGATATACCCTTGTCCGTCGTTATACATCAATGCATTTTCACGTTTTCTTTCCATGGTTCTTTGCATTAAATAATCATCTAAGGCTTTCTTTAAAAAGGTACGCATCTTCGGTTTTCCATTTTGATGCTCTAATACTTTTAACGAAACATATTCCGACAAACTTTCTGACAACATAGTAGCACCCAAAACATCTGCACCAATAACTTGATGCGCCCACCATTGATGTGCAACCTCATGTACAGTTACCGCAAAAGGATAATCTACTCCATCATCATTTGTATCATCTACAGCTGCAATAAACCCAAAGCCTTCAGAAAACGGAATTGTATTTGCAAAAGATTGCGCAAAAGTACCTTGTGTTCTCGGAAACTCTACAATTCTTAACTGTTTATGTTGATAAGGACTAAAGTTTTTCTCGTTATACGTTACAGATGCTTTCATCCCTTTTAGCATTCTATCTAAATTATAATCGTGTGGTTTGTGATAGTAAATTTCTAAACTAATGCCATTCCACATTTCTTTTTTAACTTGATATCTTGCGGAATTAAACGCATAGAAATTCAACATTTTACTATCCATTTTATAATGGAAATATTTACGCCCTTCTTCTGTCCATTCTTTCTGCAAATAACCTGGTGCAATTGCAATTTGATCTTCGGATGTAGAAACGGTTGCTTCAAAATCTATCCAATCAGAATCTTTAGAAATATACGTGTTTCCTAAAGCGGTAGAATCTGTTGGTTGAGATTGTAAATTATTAGGTGGTAAATCGTACTTTTCTCTTGTTTTATTGTCTGTTAATTCTCCTGCAGAAGAATATCCTAAAGAAGGAAACATTGAAAAATTATTTAAAAATGTTCCGTTTGCTAAAACAGGCGATTTTCTTTGAAACATGGTATTTTCTTTACTTTTTACATGTACTGTAAGTTGTAAAGAATCTCCAGGTAGTATTTTTTTATCGAACTTATAAATATCAAAATTAAAAACCGTGTCCTCTAAGACCAAATTATTTGGTTTATTAAATTCGAAGGTATTTTCTAATGAATTATGATTTAAGAAAATACTATCAATTGCTTTATCCGTTTTATTTATCATTGTAAAAACAGCACTTGCTTTGTACGTTCTTTTCTTCGGATAAATAGCTACATCTGCATTTACAGCTACAATTCTTGGTTGCTTATAATCTTCGTATTTTTTATAACTTTTTTCCCATTTAACAGCATTTAATTCAGCTTGTTTAGATGCTGAGTTTTCATCCTCTGATTTTGTTTCTTGATAAATCGTAAATCCTAAAGTTAAAAAAGCAACCAAAACAACCGCTAAACCAACTTTTTGAGGTGTTTTAAATCTTGCTACAGCAATATCCATTCTTTCAGAAAAAGAATTTGGTAATCCTCTAACCCAAAATAAAACACTTACAAGAAGTAATGATGTTCCTCCTAAAATCCAATAGATTTTATACCATAAATAGCGAGACAACGCAGAGCCATAACCATTCATATCCGAATAACTAAAACCTGGACCTTCGTTATATTTAAAAATAGCTAACTCAATTCCTATTAAGTCTAAAAACGGAATCCCCATAGCAACGATTAACAAAACCAATAAACCTAAATATTGATTTTTAAACAACGTTTGTACAAATATTGCTAAGAAAGCCCAAATTGCATAGTTTAAAAACTTTAACCCAAACAACTCTTTTATATAATGGCCAATTTCAAAATTATAATATCCTTGATACGCTTGAAACAACATACCAGAAACCATAATTACTGCCAGTAAAACCAATTGCATTTTTAAAATTGCTATTAATTTAGAGAATAATAATGTCCAATTTGGTATTGGTGTGCTATCAACTAAATGACTAATTTTTGCAGTTCTTGCTCTTTGTACCAACATACCTGCGTATAAAAAAGTACAAACATTAATAACAAATAAACTAAAAATATTTCCACCACCCAACATTTGCCAAGTAACTGGTAATGTATCTGTTCCAAAAATTTCACTAGAAATAAATAAAGTACCAAACAACATTAAAAGACCAACAATAAGAATACAAATAAATGGTAAACTTTTAAAAATGTATTTAAAATCGATGTTAGACAAGTGCCACATCACTTTTAAATTCTGAATAAAAGAATAATCATGAGATACTTTTGGTAACGTAATTCTTGTAACTCCGCTAAAATTAGATTTTGTAATTCTTTCTGCTTTTATTTTTCTAAAAGAAAGTGTAATGGCATTTTGTGTGAATTTAAAATATTTATAAACCAATCCAAAAACTAAAGAAGAAATTACCAACCACAATAAGCGATTATAAATAACCAATTCACCTATTGGAATTTGCATTTCATTTTGCTCAGAAACAGTCCAATATTTTGTATAATAAGAAGATGCAGAAGAACCATAAGGATCTAAAATAGCTAATAAAGTTGCTTGTTCTGGTTCAGATAAAATACTAGAAATTACTCCCTGAACAAACATTAGAATAATTACCGTAATAAAACCAGCTGCAACACTTCTAGAAAATGTAACAACAGCAAAAACAACAGCACCAAAAAACAATACATTTGGTAAAATATAGACCAAATACGTTGTTAGATAAGTCGTAATATTAAAATCACCAACAATATCAGCATTGGTTCCTGGAAAACGAAACCCAATAACCATACCTAAAGCAACCACCAAAACAATAGCAGAAACTACTACAATTCCGCTAAAAAACTTAGCAAATAAGTAATTGGCTTTTGTAAACGGATACGAAAATAAAATGGAGTGCATTTCACTTTTAAAATCTCTATAAATAGAAACACCAATAATTGATGGAAATAAAAAGAAGATTAAAATAGTAAATGCATTAAAAATACCTGTAACACCAATTGGCGAATTTACAATTCTAGAAGAACCAGTGGTACCAGAAACTCCATCCCAAATACCTGCAGAGGTTGCCGATAAAAAGAAAGATATTAATAAAAAAATTGAAATATAAATATAAAAAACAGGCTTGTTAAACCAGTATTTTAATTCGTGTTTAAAAATAGTTGAAAACATATAAAATGTGTAATTGTTATTTTGTGTAATTGTGTAATTGAAAGCACACCCAAAACTTTAAACCAGTTCCGGCTCATCTTGTTTTAATGCAATAAAATACACATCGTCTAATTGCGGAGTTGCCGCTACAAAATCGTTCGAAGGTTTTTCTTCTGCATGCACTCTGATATTTAACGTATTGTCTGTATTAAAATTTCTAGACAACACATTGTACAATTTCATATTTTCTTCTAAATCGTCTTTTTCTACAATTTTTGTCCAAATAGTGTTTTCTAATTCTTCTGTTGCTTTTTGTGGTGTAGAATGTTTTAAAATTCTACCTCCGTTTAAAATAGCCATTTCATTACACAGTTCTTTCACATCTTCTACAATATGTGTAGAAAAAATAACCGTACAATTACTACCAACCTCTCTTAAAACATTTAAAAAACGATGTCTCTCTGCAGGATCTAAACCAGCAGTAGGCTCATCAACAATAATTAATTTTGGATTGTTTAAAAGCAATTGAGCAATACCAAAACGCTGCTTCATTCCGCCAGAATACCCAGCAACATGTTTGTGTCTAACTTCATATAAATTAGTAATATCTAAAACCTCTTTTACAATTGCTTTTCTTTCAGATTTTTTTGATATTCCTTTTAAAGTAGCAAAATAATCTAACAACTCTTCGGCAGACATTTTAGGATACACTCCAAAAGATTGTGGCAAATACCCTAAAACTTTACGTAAAGACATGTTGTCTTCTAAAACATTAATATCACCAAAAGTAATTGAACCAGAATCTGGACTTTGTAATGTTGCAATCGTTCTCATTAAAGAAGATTTCCCTGCTCCATTTGGACCTAACAAACCAAACATTCCTGTACCTATTTCAATGCTTAAATTATCAATAGGTTTTACGCCGTTTTTGTATGTTTTGGTTAAATTTTCAATTACTAACTTCATATTGTTGGTTTTAGTGATATTTACTTGAAAAAGTGATTCCTATAGCTTTAGCTAGAGGTTTCCTATAGAATTGCCATTCCCGTGAAAACGGGAATCAGTGATTAGTGTAAAAGTAAGCACTTTTGTTACACTTTTTTGTGATTTTTTTTATGGAGTTCCTAAAAAATCGTATTATTTTTACCATTGGAAGTATAAAATGTACTCGATATTTTTTCTGATCACTTTTACAATAGAAAAAACAACCGAACTAACATTTAACTTTAGAACTTTTCATATTAAAACTTTATAAACTTTTATAATGGCACAAAAATCAATTTTAAATAAAGCGTCACTTACATTTTTAGAAAAATACTTAAATAATGCTGCACCAACCGGGTACGAATGGGAAGGTCAGAAAATTTGGATGGACTACCTAAAACCGTATGTAGACACATTTATTACAGATACTTATGGTTCTGCAGTAGGTGTTATAAACCCAGATGCAAAATACAAAGTAGTTATTGAAGGACATGCAGATGAAATTTCTTGGTATGTAAATTACATTTCTGATAACGGATTGATTTACGTAATTAGAAACGGAGGATCAGATCATCAAATTGCACCAAGTAAAATTGTAAACATTCATACTAAAAACGGAATTGTAAAAGGTGTTTTTGGATGGCCAGCAATTCATACAAGAGACAAAGCAAATGAGCAAGCACCAAAACCAGACAATATTTTTATTGATACAGGTTGTGCAACAAAAGCAGAAGTAGAAGCTTTAGGCGTTCATGTTGGTTGTGTAATTACCTACCCAGATGAATTTCATATCTTAAACGGAGACAAATTTGTTTGTAGAGCATTAGACAACAGAATGGGTGGTTTTATGATTGCCGAAGTAGCTCGTTTATTGAAAGAAAATAAAAAAGAATTACCATTCGGATTGTACATTACAAACTCTGTACAGGAAGAAATTGGTTTACGTGGTGCAGAAATGATTACACAAACCATTAAGCCAAATGTGGCAATTGTTACCGATGTAACACACGATACAACTACACCAATGATCGAGCAAAAAACTGCTGGTCTTTTAGAATTAGGTAAAGGTCCGGTTATTGCTTATGCACCAGCTGTTCAACAAAAATTACGTGATTTAATTACTGAAACTGCCGAAGCAAAAGAAATTCCTTTTCAACGTTCTGCACTTTCTAGAGCAACAGGTACAGATACAGATGCTTTTGCTTATAGCAACGGAGGTGTTGCCTCTGCCCTAATTTCTTTACCGTTACGTTACATGCACACTACTGTAGAAATGGTACACAGAGATGATGTAGAAAATGTAATCAAAATGATTTATGAAACATTATTGAATATTAAAGGAGGAGAAACTTTTTCTTATTTTGAATAAATAAAATACAGACACGAATTTCACGGATTTACACTGATAAAAATTTTTATTTGGTGATAATAAGTGAAATTCGTGTCTTATAATTATGGATGAACTCATAGACATTTTAACTCCTGATGGAAAACCTACAGGAAAAACGGCTTTAAAATCTGAAGCCCATAAAAACGGGTGGTTTCATGCAACTGTTCATATTTGGCTTTTTACTTCGGATGAAAAAATACTACTTCAAAAAAGAGCATTGACCAAAAAAGTATTTCCAGGCTTATGGGATATTTCTGTTGCAGGACATATTGCTGCCGGAGAAACTATTATTAAATCAGCAAAAAGAGAAGTTTTTGAGGAAATCGGACTTAAAATAGAAGAAAAAGACCTCATCAAAATTGGTACAAGGATTCATCAAGTTTCTCATGCAAACGGAATTCAAGATAACGAGCATCATCATGTTTTTATCGCGGAATTAAAAGTTCCGATGTCAACATTAACCATTCAAGAAGAAGAAGTTGATGCTATCAAATTATTTGATTTATCAACTTTAAAAAGCACAGAAAACCTGGAAAATGTTTTACTACCTAGATTTCATGAGTATTACTGTTCGGTTTATAACAAAATTCATCAACAAATACATAAAAGATGAAAAATTCAATTGCAGAACGCGTTTACGATTTTTTAAAAAACTATCCGCCTTTCAACTTATTAGCGACTAAAAAAATATTAGAAATTGCTTCTCAAGTTTCTATCATCTATTTAGAAAAAGGAAAAGTTATTTTTAACGAGAATGATGAAATTCACAAACAATTTTACATTGTAAGAAATGGAGGAATTAGCTTGTACAAAAATTCTAATGACAAAAAAGCATTAATAGATATTTGTGATGGTGGAGATATTTTCGGTTTAAGACCTTTAATTAGTAAAGAAAACTATTTATTAGACGCCATTGCCAATGAAGAATCTATTGTGTACGCCATTCCTATTGAAATTTTTGAAGCAGTATCAGAAAGAAGTTTAAAAATTAATAAATACTTACTAACTTCTTTTGCTTCTAATTCTTTTGATCCTTATACAAACGAGCAAAACAGCAATGTTTTTACAGATTATATAGAAAATGACAATTTAGCTTATTCTAATTTACACTCTGTAAATTACACTAAAAAGCCATTAACCTGTACAGCGAATGCTACAGCAAAAGAAGCCGCTATAAAAATGAGCAATCAAAAAGTGGGTTGTATTATAGTAGTAGACGATGCCTGCGTTCCTTTAGGAATTATTACAAATAGCGATCTTAAAAACAAAATAGCTACAGGCCTATTTCCAGTAGACACCTCCGTAAAAGAAATCATGTCTTCTCCGGTAATTACACAATCTAAAAACCTTACTGTTTTAGACGCTCAGTTACAAATGATAAAGCAAAAGGTAGGTCATTTGTGTATTACTGTAGACGGAACGAGTAACTCTAAACTGATAGGAATTTTAACAAATCATGATGTTTTAGCTTCATTAGGAAATAACCCAACAGTAATTTTAAAAGAGATTAAACGTGCTAAAAAAACGAAAGAAATTCGTGAAATTAGAAACAAAGCAAACCTACTTTTAAAATCTTATTTAGAGCAAAATATACCGTTATCGCATATTTCTAAAATTATATCTGAAATAAATGATAGTGTAGCCATAAGAGTTATTGAGATTTCTTTAAAAAAAATGACAACGCCTCCGCCTGCTAAATTTACTTGGCTAGCATTAGGAAGTCAAGGTAGAAAAGAACAACTCTTATATACAGACCAAGACAATGCTATTATTTTTGAAGATGTTAGCAAAGAACAGTATACAGAAACGAAAGAATATTTTTTAAAACTAGCAGGTCATATTACAAAATCGCTACATAAAATTGGTTATGAATATTGCCCTGCAGAAATGATGGCAAGCAATCCTAAATGGTGTTTATCTTTATCTGAATGGAAAGATCAGTTTAACGAGTGGATTTTTAATGTTGATGGAGAAGCCATTTTATTATCGTCTATTTTCTTCGATTTTAACGCTATTTATGGTGAAGTTTCTATGGCAAGAGAACTAACCAAAAGCATTTTTAAAACATTGAATGAAAGAACTCTTTTATTTACTTTTTTAGCAAAAGAAGCTATTGCAAGTCCCTCTCCTCTAGGTTTTTTTAAACAATTTCTAGTAGAGAATAATGGAGACCATAAAGATTCTTTTAACATAAAACAAAGAGCTTTAATGCCTTTAATTAATGCCGCAAGACTTTTAACACTCTCTAATAATATTTTTGAAATTAACAATACTGCACACCGTTTTGAAAGATTAGCAGAAATAGAACCTCAGAATAAAGAGCTATACCAATCTTGTTCTTATGCTTTTAAAGCCCTGCTAAAATTTAAAACCAAACAAGGAATATTACACAACGATTCTGGTAAGTTTATTAAATTAGAGTCTTTAACAAAAGAAGAAAAGTTAAAACTAAAAAGATGCTTTAAACCCATTAGAGAAATTCAAGAAGTACTTACTATTAAATTTAACTTATCAAATATGAGATAATTATGAAGTTTAACTGGTTTAATAAAAAGGAAAACAAGATACTTCCGGATTACTTTTTAGAGTATGAAGATAGTTTTTTAAACGCACCAAAACTCGCTATAAACGAAACTCGATTTGTTGTTTTTGACACAGAAACTACGGGATTTAATAGAATGAGAGATCGTGTATTATCTATTGGTGCTGTTTCTTTAATTAATAACACTTTAAATGTAAATGACAGTTTTGAAGTGTATTTAAAACAAGAAATATTTAATCCAGAAACGGTACACATTCACGGTATTTTAAAAGAAGGTAACATTACTAAAATTTCCGAACTAGAAGCACTAAAAAGTTTCTTAAAATACATCGGTAATTCAATTCTGGTTGGGCATCATATAAACTTTGACATTATGATGATGAACCAAATTTTAGTAAGAAACGAACTACCAGAAATTAAAAATAAGACCTTAGATACAGAACATTTATATAGAACCTCTAAGCATACCGTTTATCAAAATACATTACCAAAAGAGCGGTATACTTTAGATCAATTATGTGATGAACTAAATGTATCTAAAAGTGATAGACATACCGCAAGTGGAGATGCTTTTATTACAGCTATACTGTTCTTAAAAATAATAGCTCGTTTAGATAAAAACAACGATTTAACCGTGAAAGACTTGCTAAACTCATAAGAGCATTTTTTCTTATTTAAAATTCCAAATACTCAAAAAAAGCATCTTTAATACGTTAGATTGATACTTTCTCTAACAGTGTCTAAAATACTGATCAAACTTCTAGAAAAATCAAAAGACATAACGTTACTTTGTTTTTTGTTTTCTCTTAAAAGTGTATTGAAATGCTCTGTTTCGAAACTATAACCAATGGTTTTATAATCGAAATTAATGGTTTCTTCTGTATCATTTTTTAAAATAGTTACAGAAGAAGGCGCATGAAATTGTGTGTTTATTTTTACAATTGCAGTGTCAAAAGTAAAAACGGCTTCCGTTGGTGTATTCTCTAACAACGTGCTTTTTAAATGAGCAGTCGCATTTTTATAATTAAAAAGCATATTACATTCCGCATCTGCACCATTTTTAAAGAAAATAGCATCGGCTTCAATAGTAACTGGAGTTCCCAAAGTAGATAAAGCTGCAAAAATTGGATAAATACCAATATCTAACAAGCTTCCTCCTCCCACTTCTTTTTTAAATAATCTTCGATCTGTATCATACGTATTATAAAAACCAAAATCTGCTTCTAGCTTTTTTAGCTCTCCATACTTCTTCGTCTTCACAAGGTCTAAAACATACGTAAAATGTGGTAAAAAATACGTCCATAATGCTTCCATCAACAAAACATTATTTTCTTTTGCAACTGCAATCATTTCTTCTACTTCTTGCAAATTCATTGCAAAAGGTTTCTCACATAAAACTGCTTTTTTATTTTCTAAACAAAGTATAGCATGTTCTTTATGAAAACTATGCGGAGTCGCTATATATACTGCATCTACCTCAGCGTCTTTAGCCAATGCTTCGTATGATTTATATGCATTTTTAGCACCGAATTTCTTTGCAAAATCAGTGGCTTTCCCTTCACTTCTAGAAGCCACAGCAACTAATTCTGCATTTTCTACCGTTGCTAAATCGGTAGCAAATTTTGCAGCTATTTTTCCAAGGCCAATAATTCCCCATTTTATTATTTTCTTTTCCATAGTAACTTTTTTAATTATTTAAAAATAGAATCTAAAAAGGTATCAAATACTGTCTACACTTATTTATCTAAAGTACTCTCAATTAATTTTCTTTTTCATTTAAAATCGTCTTATCAATATTAAAGAACCCTAAAAAAGAAAATAGTACAATTAGAGAAACAACATGAGTTATGTTTAAAGAAACATCGTTCAATACATCATATGTAATTTTTAAAATAGCCAATAAACTAATTATTAAGGCGACTTTACTTTGCTTATTTATCGCTTTAAAAACGAATAATAGTGAGAAGAATATCACCAAAACACATCCAATAAAATTCAGCCATAAATAACTAATTATCGGTTCTAAACCTTGTGTTTCTAAGTTGTAAATTCCGAAATAATAAATAGAACAAATTAATATTTGCGTAATTAATGCTGCTCTAAAAACAGCATTTCCATTTACCTTTTTAAAGAAGAATGCTAACAAGAAAATACCCAAGACGTTTCCGTAGAAAATAGACCCAATAATATTTACAAGCTGAATTAAATTATCGAATAAATTGGCCACACACGCCACCGAAATGGCAATGATTCCCCAAAGTAATGTAAACCATTTAGAAGCCTTTACATAGTGCTCTTCGTCTTTGTCTTCTCTTACATTTCGCTTGTATAAATCTATAGCGGTTGTGCTTGCCAAAGCGTTTAATTCTGATGCCGTAGAAGACATTGCTGCAGATAAAATAACCGCCAATAAAAGTCCGATTAGCCCTCTTGGTAAATTGTTTAAAATAAAATGAATAAACACATAATCCTTGTCGTTCGATTCTATTTTTTTAATGGATTTCTCATTTACTTTTTTAATGATTTCTTTAGCTGATTCTTTTAAGGCTAAATCTCTTTCGTTTAATTCCTGAATTCGAGTCGCTTCTTCCATCTGAAAACCATCAGAAAACAACAATCTTTTATCATTTTCTATAATGGTATGTTCTGCTTCTAACTTCTGGTATTCACCAACAAATTCAGAGTTTTGAACCGCATCATTTGCTGTTGGATTAAAATTTAAAGGCGATGCATTAAATTGATAAAAAACAAAAACCATAACCCCAATTAACAGAATAAAAAACTGCATTGGCACTTTTAACAATCCGTTAAAAATTAAACCCAACTGACTCTCTCTAACCGATTTTCCTGACAAATAACGTTGCACCTGACTTTGGTCTGTTCCAAAATACGATAACATTAAAAATGTTCCTCCTAAAATACCGGTCCAAACAGTGTATCTATTGCTTAAATCGAAAGAAAAATCTAACACTTCCATTTTATTACTTGCACCTGCTATTTCTAATGCATTGGTAAATGTAATATTCTCTGGAAGCTGACTCATAATCATAAAAAACGCAATTAGCATTCCAATAAAAATGATAATCATTTGTTGTTTTTGCGTCACGTTTACTGCTTTTGTACCTCCAGAAACCGTATAAATAATCACTAAAAAACCAATGATAATATTCAGCGTTAACAAGTCCCAATCTAGCACTGCACTTAAAATAATGGCAGGTGCAAAAATGGTAATTCCGGCAGCTAAGCCACGCTGAATTAGAAACAAAATTGCCGCTAAACTCCTCGTTTTTAAATCGAATCTTCCTTCTAAAAATTCGTAAGCTGTGTAGACTTTTAATTTATGATAAATCGGTATAAAAACCACACAAATTATAATCATTGCAATAGGCAATCCGAAGTAAAACTGTACAAACCCCATACCACTATGAAACGCTTGCCCTGGTGTTGATAAAAACGTAATTGCACTGGCTTGCGTTGCCATTACAGACAGACCAATCGTCCACCATTTAGAGTCGCTCCCACCCTTAATATAATCGGTTACATTGTCGTTTTTTCTAGTTACATACGTACCATACGCTACTATAAAAATTAAGGTTACAGACAGAATAATCCAATCTATTGCATGTAATTTACTTTCAATTTCCATAGACTAAACTGTAAAATAATTTGTAATTAAATAAAACGCAATAATATAAATTACATTCGCTATTAAGACCAATGAATATTCTTTTTTCCAAGTATATTTTTCTTCTTTCATTCTATTTTTATTAGAAGCTATTTCCTGCTTTCGTTACTCGCTTTTTTTACTTCTGTTCTCGATACAAATTTGCTCATTCTTCTCAAATTCACTCAAACTGACAGTAAAAAAGAGCTCAAACAAATAACTCTATCAGGGCTAAACTTGTTTGTCTACTTTTGTCATTTTTAAACTTCATTTTAATATTCCAACTTTAAACCTCAAACTTGAAACATGAAAACTTAAAACTTACTTTGAAACCTCTTTCCCTACAGACAACATATTTGCAAATAATCTATATGCTCCAGAAACTCCAGCAGGCAATTCTCTAAAGAAACTTAAACCGGTATAGATATAATTTCCTTTTCCATATTTTGCAATCAATAAACTACCCAATTTCATGTTTTCACCTTTATCATTCATAGATAAAACAGGTACATAAGCTTCATGCCAAATATTAGGAAAATACAAACCACGTTCTTGTACCCAACCATTAAAATCTTCGTTGGTAATTTTATTAGGAAAATTCATTAAAGGATTGTCTTCTGCTAATATTAAAACATCCGCAGACTCGTCTGTTACTCTATCTCTAGACAACTTTAAAGGGAAAGGTGCTGCAACATCTACATTTCTATTGGTGTTATATTGCACAATCATATTTCCTCCTTGTGCCACATATTCTAACAAGAATTTTTGTTTAAATTTTAATTCATCAACAACATTATAAGCTCTGATACCTAAAACAATAGCATCATACTTTAATAAGTTTTCTTCATTAATATCTATAGGGTTTATAATTTCAACGCTATAACCAATCTGACGTAAACTTTCTGGAACCGCATCTCCTGCTCCTTTTATATAACCAATTGTATTTCCTACTTTTTGAATATCTAAACGAACAACTTTTGCTTCAGAATTTAACAAAACACTTTGTTTAGGAATATGATTGTAATTAATCTCAACCAATTCTTTAGTATAACTTTCTCCTTTAGAAACCGCAATAACTTCTAATTTTCCTTCAGATGGATCTTTAGAGGGAGTTACTAAAAACGAAACATTTTGTACATCTTCCTTTTGTTCAATATTAAAGTTAATTTCTGCAGGAGTTACTCGCCAACCTTCAGGAACTTTTAAACTTACTTTTCCTTGCACAAAAGGAATACCAGCTCTAATTGCTACATTGATACTCTTAGAAATGCTATCAGAAAAAATAAGCACTTTGTTTTTAATTTTTGTAGTTACTTCTGGTAAAACCTCATAAGGTTCATAAATTTCTCCTTTATCTCTTTCAGCATATCGTCTAATAACATTCTTTGTAATGGTAATCGGAATAAAATCTATGATTAATTTATACGTTATTTTAGAAATTCCTGGTGTTTCTGGCAGTCCAATTAATGCTTGATCATCTACAGTATACATTCCTAAAGTAGCCTCTTTACGCAACCAATAAGGATCTGTATAAGAATCTGTTTTTAAAGAAAATGTTTCTTTAAATGTAAATTTCTCATTCTTTGTTAAATTAAATCCTTTAAAAATTTCGATGCTATCCAATTCAGAAACAATAGATGTTAATTGCATGTTTACATCACTTCTATTTAATACTTCAAAATTTATATCAATTTTAGAATTTGGTGTTCCAGAAGAACTGTTTGCAGAAGATTCTATATACAAACCTGCACAAGCTTCAATAATTTCTTTAATTTGCTTTTCTTTAATTGTTTTCCAATGATTGTCTTCTAAATCGCTCATCATGCTATACGCTAACATTAATTTAGATAAGTGTTTAGACGGATTTACAAAATTGAAATTATCTTCAACATCCTTTAAAATCTTACCAATAGAAGCTCCTTTTTTTAAACGACTCCAAGTAGTATTAATTCCAGAAAAAACATCGTTTTCTACTATTAAAGAATCTCCTTTTAAAAACTCTACATACTCTTTTTGAGATCCTCTTGTGCTTAAGCGTCCGAAACCTTGACTCAAATGTTGGCTACTTGCTATAGATGCAATCTCGTTATTAGACAAACCTTTTAAAGCATAATACTCGCCAATATCAACAGACATTAAATCTTTTGTTGCATCATTAAAGGCTGCTTGACTTTTAAAAGAATACGTAGAAATATTATGAAACAAACGTTTTGGTTGCCAAGTTTTGGTATATTTAAGTTGATCTGCATATTTTGTAGAATCATTGGCAATATCAAAAGCCGCCACACTTAAAATAGCAGAAGCGGTATGATGCCCATGTGTAGTACCTGGCGTTCTATGATCGAATCTATTGATAATAACATCTGGCTTAAAATTTCTTATTGCCCAAACAACATCACTTAAAACGGCTTCTTCATTCCAAATTTCTAAGGTTTCATCTGGGTGTTTAGAATACCCAAAATCATTGGCTCTTGTAAATAATTGTTCTCCACCATCTACACTTCTTGCCGCTAATAATTCTTGTGTTCTAATAACTCCTAATAACTCTCTAAGTTCTGGTCCTATTAAATTCTGACCTCCATCTCCTCTTGTTAAGGACAAATAACCTGTTCTTGCTTTTACATTATTTGATAAATAAGATATTAAGCGTGTATTTTCATCATCTGGATGCGCAGCAATATAAAGCGCAGTTCCTAGAAAATTCAGTTTTTGAACTTTCTCGTAAATCTGATTCGACGTTAATTTTTGAGGTTTTTGTGCGAATACTGAAACAGAAATCAGTAAAAATGCAAGTGTAGAAAGTAAAAATTTCTTCATGTTTTTGTATTGGTCAATTTTTGTATGTTGAGCGCACTAGAGACTTCATAAAAACTCTTAACTGCGAACGAGAAGGCAATCTTTTAAAAAATAGTAGATTGACATAAAAACAAATGTAGTTTTTTATGAGGGTTTTTAAAATTTGTTAACATAATTATAACGTTTCTTTTTTCATTAACAAAATGCTCATAACCTGTTAATAAATTAATTTTCAGAATCACTTAATAAGGTTATATTTGTAAGACTAATAAAGATAAAAAATCAATGAAATTTATTGTATCGAGTTCGCAATTATTAAAACAATTACAAGTTTTAGGCGGCGTTATAAACAGCAACAATACCTTACCAATTTTAGATAACTTTTTGTTTGAATTATCTGAAAACCAATTAAAAGTTTCTGCATCAGATTTAGAAACAACAATGAGTTCTGTAATAGATGTAGAAAGTGATAGTTCTGGTTCTATAGCTGTTTCTGCACGTTTATTATTAGATACCTTAAAGACGTTTCCAGACCAACCTTTAACGTTTAAAACGGAAGGTGACAATGCAATTGAAATTAGTTCTGATCAAGGTAAATACGACATGGCTTATTTTGGTGGAGATGAATTCCCTAAAGCGGTTTCTTTACCATCACCAAGTAAAACAGTAGTGCCTGCAAGCATTTTAGGAACTGCAATTTCTAAAACAATATTTGCTGCTGGAAATGATGATTTACGTCCAGTAATGAGTGGTGTATTTTTTCAATTTAGCTCGCAAAGTTTAACTTTTGTTGCAACAGATGCTCACAAATTAGTAAAATATACAAGAACAGATGTTACTGCAGACCAAACGGCAGAATTTATTATGCCAAAGAAACCTTTAAACTTATTAAAAGGTATTTTAGGTGGTTCTGATAGTGATGTTACTATTGAGTACAACGATGCTAATGCAAAATTTACATTTGATAATGTAGTTTTAGTGTGTCGTTTAATTGATGGTAAATATCCAAATTACGAAGCTGTTATTCCAAAAGAGAATCCAAATAAATTAACTGTAGACAGAGCTTCTTTCTTAAACTCTGTAAGACGTGTTTCTATTTTCTCTAGTAAAACAACACACCAGATTCGTTTAAAAATGGCGGGTACTGAATTAAATATTTCTGCAGAAGATTTAGATTTCTCTAACAAAGCAGACGAACGTTTAAGTTGTGATTACCAAGGTGACGATATGCAAATTGGTTTTAACTCTCGTTTTTTAAGCGAAATGTTAAACAATTTAAGTTCTAACGATGTTTTAATTGAAATGTCTTTACCTAACAGAGCAGGAATTTTAACTCCTATTGATGGAACTGACGAAGGTGAACAAGTTACCATGTTGGTAATGCCAGTAATGTTAAATAGTTAACACAAATAATTTGTCATTCCTACGAACGTAGGAATCCAAACATAAATATTTAGAAAACCACAGCTTTTAGTTGTGGTTTTTTTATGCTTTTTAGTATAAGAATATTTACAATTCTTAAAGGTTTTAAATCTTTTGAGGTTTGTAAATTTTTACCTTACTTTTACCTTCATGAATTTCCTAGCCCATTTATATTTATCACAAAACAACACCAATATTATGATTGGTAATTTTATTGCCGACCATATTAGAGGGAATAATTATTTGAGCTTTTCTAAAGAAATTCAGCAAGGAATTTTCTTACACAGAGAAATTGATACGTTTACAGATGCTCACGAAGTTGTAAGAAAAAGTAAAAGACGTTTACACGAACGCTACAGACATTACGATGGCGTAATTATCGATATTTTTTATGATTATTTCTTAGCAAAAAATTGGGCGAATTATTCAGACGTTCCTTTAGAAACATATACTAAAAACGTTTATGATTTATTTAGTAGTATTTCAGACGATTTACCTGTAAAGTCTCAAAACTTTATTAAGTATATGATTGAATATAATATTTTGTTCAATTATCAATATAAAGACGGAATTGCAAAGGTTTTAAACGGAATGAATACCAGAACCAAAGGAAAATCTCAAATGAATTTAGCTATCGAAGATTTAGTACTTTTAGAGGATGAACTTCAAGAAGATTTTACTTTATTTTTTAAAGATTTAATTGCACATACAAATCAGAAATTTATAGAACTGACTAGCGTTTCTGATACCAATGAAATTCAAGAGTAATTTTTGTTGAATACATTTTGCATAACTAATACGAAGAATTTTAAATTGAAGAATTACTCCTTCTAAAAAAATCAAAGAAGGTAGCCCATTAAAATGACTATCTAAATAAAAATTAAAGAACTTAACACCAACCTTATGAAAAAAATAATTTTACTTTTAAGTCTTTCACTCTTCATGATAAACTGTAAGACTGCAGAAAAAAAAGAGCATACTACAGGTTTAATTACTCAAAAGGCAATGGTTGTTTCTGCAAGAATTGAAGCATCTAAAATAGGTTCTGACATTCTTAAAAAAGGCGGAAATGCTTTTGATGCAATGGCGGCAACAGATTTAGCTTTGGCTGTTGCGTACCCATTTGCAGGAAACCTTGGTGGTGGTGGTTTTATGGTATACCGAAAAGCTGATGGAGAAATTGGCGCGTTAGATTATAGAGAAAAAGCACCGTTAGCTGCCAGCAGAGATATGTATTTAGATAACGAAGGCAATGTTATATCAGAAAAAAGCACTTTAGGCGCAATGGCTGTTGGAGTTCCCGGTACATTAGCAGGTATTTTTACTGCTCATAAAAAGTTTGGGACAATGCCGATGTCAGAAATTTTAAAGCCTGTTATCGCTTTAGCTAAACGAGGTGTTGTTGTAACTAAAAAGCAAGAAGATAGAATCAAAAATTATCAATCTTTATTTTTAAAAGCAAATAAAGATTCCATTCCTTTTAATAAAAGCTGGAAAGAAAATGACACTATTAAATATCCTGCGTTAGCAGAAACATTACTCCGTATTCAACAAAATGGATTAGATGAATTTTACAACGGAGAAACTGCTCAAAAAATAGTCAATTTTATTCAAGCCAATGGAGGAATCATCACTTTAGAGGATTTAGCAAAATACGAGGCTAAATGGAGAATTCCAGTTACTTTTACCTATGACGATTTAAAAGTAATTTCGATGTCTCCCCCATCTAGCGGAGGTGTTGCATTAGCACAAATAATGAAAGCTATTGAGCCTTTTGATCTAGATAAATTTGGGCATAACACAACAAAATCTATTCAAGTTATTACAGAAGCAGAAAGACGTGCGTATGCAGATAGAAGTTTCTTTTTAGGAGATCCAGACTTTGTTACTGTACCACAACAAAAATTAATTTCTAAAGCATATGCAACAGAAAGAATGGCAGATTTTTCTTTTGAAAAAGCAACAAAATCTGCCGATGTTTCTCATGGAAATATAGAAATTATAGAAAGTGATGAAACTACCCATTATTCAATTGTAGATCAGTTTGGTAATGCCGTTTCTGTAACTACAACCTTAAACGGAGCGTATGGTTCTAAATTATATTCACCTGAATTAGGTTTCTTTTTCAATAATGAAATGGACGATTTTAGCAGCAAACCTGGTGTGCCAAATATGTTTGGTTTAATTGGTGCAAAAGCCAATGAAATTCATCCAGAAAAAAGAATGTTGAGTTCTATGACACCAACTATTGTAGAAAAAAACGGCAAACTTTTTATGGTAGTCGGAACTCCTGGTGGATCGACCATTATAACGTCTGTTTTACAAACTATTTTAAATGTACATGAATATAAAATGGGAATGCAAGAAGCGGTAAATGCAGCGAGATTTCACCACCAATGGTTGCCAGATGTAGTTAAAATGGAACCGAATAGCTTTGACAAACAAGTGATCTCAGAATTAAAAGACCTTGGATACACCATTGATGAAACTACTTCTAGAATTATTGGTAAAGTTTCAGCAATTTTAGTGTTACCCGACGCTACTTTAGAAGGTGGAGCAGACAAACGTGGAGATGATACTGCTATAGGGTTTTAATTGACAGTTAGCAAAAATATTGAAATTAAAAAAATTATCGATAAAATTTTATATTAAGGTAAACAATCGAACTTTGAAACTTTGAAACTTTGAAACTTTGAAACTTTGAAACTTTGAAACTTTGAAACTTATGCAAATACAACCATTTCACTTAGCGATTCCTGTTCAGGACTTAGAAAAATGTAGAATTTTTTACAGAGATACTTTAAATTGTGAAGAAGGCAGAAGCACAGAACAATGGGTAGATTTTAATTTCTTCGGACATCAATTGGTGATTCATCAAAAAGAAGGTTATATACCAACAGAATCAGTTACAAATCCTGTTGATGGACACGATGTTCCTGTTCCGCATTTTGGCGTTGTTTTAACTTGGGAAGATTGGCATTCTTTAGCAGATCGTTTAAAGGCTGCAAATACAAAGTTCGAAATTGCTCCTTGTATACGTTTTAAAGGAAAAGTAGGTGAACAAGCAACCATGTTTTTTAAAGATCCAGAAAACAATGCTTTAGAGTTTAAAGCATTTCAAGATATGAACCAATTGTTTGCTAAATAAAAAAGGTTCTTAAAATAGATTATAAAATGTTCCCTCGAGCGCAGTCGAGAGGTTAATTTACAAGTAACAACATATAAATCCGTTTCAACTGCGCTAAACCAGACATCTCAAATAATGCATATATCAGAAACTCATATTGTTGAAAAGTTAGAAAAACCAATTCGTTTTCAAGAATATAGCGTTGGTATTTTTAACACAATCCCCACAAAATCTGGTATTAAAAAAGCTATTAAAAAGGGACTTATTTTTATTGATGGAAGTTTGGCAACCACATCCAAATACATTTCTGGAGGAGAAAAAATAGAACTTTTTGAATCTGAAAACTCATCAACATTTGAAAGGTTAGAACTAGATATTGAAGTTTTATTTGAAGACGAAACGTTAGCCATTGTTTACAAACCTGCAGGTATTTTAGTGAGTGGTAATAAGTTTGTGACCATTGCAAACGGGTTGGCACAAAACCTTAAAAAAAGCACTTTAGCTGATGCTGTAAAACCACAACCAATTCATCGGTTAGATTATCCTACAAGCGGACTTTTATTAATAGGTAAAACAAGCACAGCTATTACTGTATTAGGGAAATTATTTAAAGAAAAAGAAATTAAGAAGACCTATTTTGCTGTAACTATTGGTAAAATGAACTCAGAAGGAACTATAAAACTACCTATTGAAGAAAAGGAATCTGAAACAGATTTTCAAGTTTTACAATCTGTAATTTCAGAACGTTTTGAGTATTTAAACTTGGTGAAATTATCACCAAAAACAGGAAGAAAACACCAACTTAGAAAACATTTATTTTCTATAGGAAATCCTATTTTAGGTGATAAAGAGTACTTTTTAGAAGGTAAAGTTTTAAACGGAAAAGGTTTGTATTTACATGCAGCAACTTTAGATTTTATGCATCCTTTTACAAAAACACCTATTTCTATATCAAAAGCATTGCCTAAAAAATTTAATAAAATATTTAATGAACTATCGTTTTAAAAACCTCATTAACTTTTAATAAAGCCAACACATAGTTTCTTCATTCTAAAAAGATTAATTTAGCCACTTATTATAAAATCACAAAATGAAGAAGCTTTTTAAAATTATTGGAATTATTTTATTACTAATAATTGTATCGGCAGGAATCTATTATTTTACTACAAGTGAACCTTTACCGGAAGGAAAACAAGGTAAAGAAGCCGATGCTTTAGCAGAAAACATGTTAAATGCGTTAAACATTGATGCTTACAAGAACACAGAAATACTAGAATGGAGTTTTAGAAATGAACATCATTATAAATGGATTAAAAGATCGAATGTTGTTGTTGTAAAATGGGATGAAAATACCGTTCATTTATTTTTAAATGAACCGCAAAAAAGCCTTGTGGACGTTAAAGGAATTGAGGTTAAAAATCCTGATCCAAAAATTATAAAACAGGCACAAGACTTTTTTAATAACGATTCTTTTTGGTTAGTAGCTCCTTACAAAGTTTTTGATGCAGGAACAGAAAGACGCCTAGTAAAGTACAATGATAAAGATGCCTTATTAATAACATACACTTCGGGAGGCTCTACCCCAGGAGATTCTTATTTATGGTTTTTAGATGAAAACTATTTACCAACTTCTTTTAAAATGTGGACTTCAATAATTCCTATTGGTGGTGTTTCTGCCACTTGGTCTGATTTAAAAGACACCAAAACAGGAATCAAATTACCAACTAAACACAAACTTTCTTTATTTGGTTTAGAAATAAATATGGGAGAAGTAACATCGGAAAATAGTAAAGCAGATATTCTTGCTAATAATATTTTAAAAGCGATAAAACATGAAGCTTACAAAAACACTCGTTTTATAGAATGGAGTTTTGGAGGAAAAAGACATTTTAAATGGGACAAAGAAAAACATATTGTAGATGTTTCTTGGGATAGCATTCGTGTACAATTATATCCAAGAAATAAAGAAAATAGCAGTGTGTTTATCAACAACAAGAAACAAGAAATTGCAAATACTGAAGTTGTAAAAAAAGCTTGGGATATTTTTAATAATGACTCTTTTTGGTTGGTTGCTCCTCATAAATTATTTGATAATGGAACCATTAGAAGTATTCAAAAAGTCGATGACAAAGAAGTATTATTGGTAAAATATACAACTGGTGGTACAACTCCTGGTGACTCTTATCTTTGGTTTGTAGATGAAAACTACATTCCTAAAAGCTATAAAATGTTTGTACCTAGTAAAAAGATGAACGGAGTCCCTGCTACTTGGCAAGACTGGATAACCACAGAAAGTAGTACTTTATTACCAACAAACCACGTTTTTGGTAATGGTAATATTTTAAGTATGGGTACAGTAAAAGGATATAATTAATGAAATCTAAAACAATTGCCAGCGGAATTTTAAGGGCTATAGGAATACTTTTAGGTATTTTTCTTCTTGGCTATTTCTTATACACCATTCAATCTGTAATTATCTATATTATAATTGCAAGCATTTTATCGTTGGTTGCCAGACCTATCATTATTTTTCTAAGAGAAAAACTAAAGTTTCCAAACACGCTTGCTGTTGTATTTACCATGATTTTTATGTTAAGCCTATTAACAGGTTTAATTTTAATGTTTATCCCTTTAATTACTGAGCAAGGCCAAAATTTATCTTTGCTTGAGGTGGATAAACTGGAAGCAAATATTCAGGAAATTTTTAATCAAATTACAGGCTATTTTTCTTCTAGAGGAATAGATGTTTTGGGGGAATTAAAAAATGTAGATTTTATTTCTCAATTTAAAGAAATCCCTGATTTCTTAAATGCTGTTTTAGGCGCTGTAGGTACTATAAGTGTTGGTTTATTTTCTGTATTATTTATCTCTTTCTTTTTTATGAAAGATAGTCACTTGCTTAAAAATGGCGTGATGGCAATAGTCCCAGAAGGCAATGAAAGCAGATTCTCTAAATCTTTAGATACCATTAATAATTTACTGTCTAGATATTTTATTGGATTAATTTCCCAAATTACAATCCTGTTTATCATATACACTGTTATCTTACTAATTTTTGGAATTAATAACGCCGTCGTCATTGCTTTTTTATGTGCTTTGTTAAACCTAATTCCGTATGTAGGGCCGTTAATTGGCGCTGTAATTATGTTTATTTTGTCGATGACGAGTAATATTGGACTAGATTTTCAATCAGAAATTTTACCAACAACAATGTATGTAATGACTGGTTATCTAATTGCACAATTAATTGACAATTTTGCGAGTCAGCCAATTATATTTTCTAAGACAACAAAATCTCATCCGTTAGAAATTTTCTTAATAATAATTATTGGAGGCCTACTTTTTGGTGTTGTAGGTATGATTACTGCCGTACCTTTATACACTGCGTTAAAAGTAATTTTAAAAGAGTTTTTGGCTGATAATAAAATAGTAAAATCATTAACTAAAGATCTCTAATTTCTTTTGAATAAAGCCATTTTAAGTCCAGAAATTCAGCAATTTATTACTGATAATTTAAAATCAAACATTACAAAACTGATTTTAAAAGGAAGTCCATTTAGAGATATTTCTGTACAAGAATTAGCCAACCAAATTGTGGCTAAACAAAAATCTGAACACAAACTTGCTAGCTGGTTTTCTACAGAAAACATATATTATCCGCCCAAAATAAGTATTGAGCAAACCTCTTCAGAAATTACGGCTGCTTATAAAAACAACTTGGTTTCAGGAAATTCAATTATAGATATCACAGGAGGTTTTGGAGTAGATTGTTTTTATTTTTCAAAAAAGTTTAAAGAAGTTATTCATTGTGAAATTAATGAGGATCTATCTGAAATTGTAAAACACAACTATCAGAAACTACAAGTAAAAAATATAACTACATTTTCGGGTGATGGACTTGAATATCTAAAAAATCACAAAGCAAAATTTGATTGTATTTACATAGATCCATCAAGAAGAAATGATCTAAAAGGAAAGGTGTTCTTACTAAATGATTGTTTGCCGAATGTACCCGAAAACATCGATTTTCTTTTTACCAAAACCAATCAAATCCTCATTAAAAACTCACCTATTTTAGATATTACAAGCACTATTAATGAATTAAAATTTGTAAAAGAAATTCATATTATTGCCGTGAATAATGAAGTGAAAGAATTGTTGTTTTTATTAGAAAAAGAGTACAGTGATCCAATAAAAATCAGAACCGTAAATATTGGTAAAAAAGAGATACAAACTTTTAATTTTAATTATAAAGAAGCAGTAAATTCTGAATATTCTGAGCCACTCACCTATTTGTATGAGCCAAACGCTGCAATCCTAAAATCTGGAGGTTTTCATGAAATTTCACAACAATTAAAGGTTTTTAAATTACAACAACATTCTCATTTATATACTTCTGATGAAATTATTGATTTTCCTGGAAGGGTCTTTAAAATAGAGAACGTTTTAAGTTACGATAAAAAGAAACTTAAAAAATTAGTTGTAGAAAACAAAGCAAATATTACCACAAGAAATTTCCCAAAAACGGTTGCTCAAATTAGAAAAGATACCAAAATTAAAGATGGAGGAAATACATATTTATTCTTTACAACGCTTAACACTACTGAGTATATTGTTATTCTTTGTAAGAAAAAACAGCACAAATAGAGCCTAAACAACTAAATGTTAATAAATTAAATCCATTTCTTAACATTTTATTCAGTTTTTTTACTAAGTTTACGAACACTTTAAGTGTTTTTTGATTAGGGGCTTAAAACACTTAAATAAAAAGTCTCGAATTCACTTTCGAGGCTTTTGTTTTTTTACACTACTTTTTTCAGTAATTTTGTATGGAAAGCTTAACTTTCTAAACATGCAAACAAGCACTTATCAAGCACTAAAAATTAATCAAAATACACAGACTTCAATTCAGGATGTTTTGGTTGTAGAAGCTGCTTTACAAATTAACATTAATGATGAGCCTTATACTGTGGTTATGAGAACACCAGATAATGACAAAGCATTAATAAGAGGATTTCTTTTTGCTGAAGATATTTATAAAAGTGACAAAACTTTAATTTTTGAAGTAGTTGAAGAAGAAAATGAAATTCCGACGATTATAAACGTTACTATTTCTAAAGAGATATTAGGTAAAGGATATTTAAATAAAAGAACATTACTCTCTGTTTCTTCCTGCGGAATTTGTGGAAAAAAAGAGCTAAAAGATATTAATGTTGAAGGGGAGAAACTAACTCAAACAACTACTTTTTCTAGTACTATTTTACATGAAATGTTTTTAAAAATGAATAGTTTTCAGCATACCTTTAAAAACTCTGGTGGTAGTCATGCAGCAGCACTTTTTAATAAAAACCATGAGTTTTTAACCGTTAAAGAAGATATTGGTAGACATAATGCTGTAGATAAAGTAATTGGAGATTTGTTGATAAAAGACTATTTAAAGCATGCCAAATACTTATTGGTAAGTGGACGCGTTTCTTACGAAATTGTTTCAAAAGCATTTATTGCAAAAATACCGATTATTGTAGCAGTCTCTGCCTGCTCTTCTTTAGCAGTCGATTTTGCAAAAGAATTTGGTATTTGCCTAATCGGTTTTACAAGAGAGCAAAAAATGACCATTTATTCAAATCCATCATTTGTTGAAAAAACGAAAAGCTATGTCTAAAAACAGAAAAGTACAACCGCCAGAAAAACTAACAGGGATTCAATTAACAGAAGTTCCTAAATCTGCAGTTGGCGTAAAAGCGATTGTTTCTGCTTTAACACATATTAAGGATGAAGTTGGAGTTAGCAAAGGAATTCAGTTATTATCAAAATTAAATCAAAAAGATGGTTTTGATTGCCCTGGCTGCGCATGGCCAGATCCTGATGAAAAAAGAGCTTTTTTAGCTGAGTATTGCGAAAATGGAGCAAAAGCTGTTGCAGAAGAAGCTACTAAAAACAAAGTTTCTCCCATATTCTTTGCAACACATTCTGTACAAGAACTTTCTGAATTTTCTGATTACGAAATTGGAAAAAGTGGAAGAATTACACACCCAATGTATTTGCCAGAAGGCGGAACACATTATGAAGAGATTTCTTGGGAAAATGCTTTTAAAATGATTGGTGAAGAATTAAATTCTTTAGATTCTCCTGACGAAGCAATCTTTTATACTTCCGGAAGAACCAGTAATGAAGCTGCTTTTTTATATCAATTATTTGTACGTCAATTTGGGACAAACAATTTACCAGACTGTTCTAACATGTGTCACGAATCTAGTGGTGTGGCACTTTCACAAACACTCGGCATAGGAAAAGGTTCCGTTACATTAGACGATTTTAATCATGCTGATTTAGTGATTGTTATTGGACAAAACCCGGGTACAAATCACCCAAGAATGTTAACCGCTTTAGGAGAAACAAAAAAACAAGGTGGAAAAATAATTACGATAAATCCGTTACCAGAAGTTGGTTTAATGAATTATAAAGATCCTCAAAATCCTTTAAAATGGATTGGATCTGGTCAAGATTTAACCGATTTATTTTTACCTGTAAAAATAAATGGTGATGTCGCTTTATTAAAAATCATCTTAAAGTTGATGAAAGAAAAAGAAAATGCTGAACCAAATAGTGTTTTCGATCATCAATTTATAAAAGAAAAAACAGCGGGCTTAGAATCTCTTTTAAAAGATTTAGACACCTATTCTATAGCCGAGTTATTACCGCAAACAGGACTAACTTTAGATCAAATTAAAGAAACAACAGCACTCATTATCAACAATAAAAATATTATTATTTGTTGGGCAATGGGTTTAACTCAACATAAAAATGGGGTTGATAATATCCGTGAAATTGTAAACATTTTATTATTAAAAGGCAGTATTGGTAAAAAAGGAGCAGGTACTTGTCCTGTTCGTGGACACTCAAATGTACAAGGTGATAGAACTATGGGGATTTGGGAAAGACCACCAGCTTCTTTTCTAGATAATTTAGAGAAAGAATTTAAGTTTAAAGCACCAAGAAAATTTGGTTTCGACGTGGTAGAGGCTATTGATGCCATGCATAAAAAAGAGGCCAAAGTGTTTTTTGGAATGGGTGGTAATTTTATTTCCGCAACACCAGATACTGTTTTTACTGCAAAAGCTTTACAAAACTGCAGCTTAACAGTACAAGTATCAACCAAATTGAATCGCAGTCATTTAATAACAGGTAAAAAAGCATTGATTTTACCATGCTTAGGAAGAACAGAAAAAGACTTTCAAACAAAAGGAGAGCAATTTGTTTCTATAGAAAATTCTATGGGAGTTGTACAACAATCTCATGGTACATTAACTCCTTGTTCTAAAAATTTATTAAGTGAAGCTGCAATTGTAGCAGGAGTTGCAAATGCAACATTACAAAACTCAACTACAAATTGGACAGCGTTAATTTCTAATTATGATCTTATTCGTGATAAAATTGAAGCAACCATTCCTGGTTTTACAGATTTTAATACTCGAGTAAGAATTAAAGGCGGATTTTATTTACCAAACAATGCTCGAGAAAATGATTTTACTCCAACAAAGACAGGTAAAGCTAATTTTAGTATTAATAAACCTTCAGAAATTGATTTAGAAAAGAATCAATTTATGATGATGACCATTAGAACTCATGATCAATACAACACCACTATTTACGGTTTAGACGATAGGTACAGAGGTGTTTTAAATGAAAGAAGGGTTATTTTTATGAATGAAGATGATATGAAATCTCTACATTTAAAAAAATTAGATTTGGTAGATTTAACGAGTCATTTTAATAATGAAGAAAGAGAAGCTAAAGGTTTTTTAGTAGTTCCATATCAGATTCCTACACAATGTACCGCCACTTATTTCCCAGAAGCGAATGTATTAGTTCCCTTAAAAAGTAAAGCAGATATTAGCAATACTCCAGCTTCCAAAACAGTAATTATTACCATTAAAAAAAGATAAAAATTACCTTATGAAAAAGATTACTTTTTTACTCATACTTCTTATTTCTAACCAAGTATTATTTTCTCAATCAGAAAATATTCCGAAGAAAATTACACAAAAGGGCTTTGCTAAAATAGATTTCCTTTCTATTGACATGCCTATGATAGAAACTTACAAAGAACGTAATATGGGATTAACAGGGATTCATTATAATCTATTTTTAGGTGATGAATTCTATACAGGAGTTGGACTTTATGGTTCTATTGCAGGAATACGAGGTGGTTTTTTTACTTTGGGAGTAAACGCAGGACTTAAAAAATATTTTTCTAATAAATTATATGTAGATACCGGTTTTCACTTTGGTGGCGGTGGTGGTGCAGGTGCTCTTGATGGCGGTGGTGCTTTTATATTACCTCATTTTAATTTAGGTTATGACTTTAAAAACTTTTCAATAAACGGAGGTTGGAGCTATGTTAACTTTTTTGATAGAGGAGAAATTAAAGGGCATCAACTAAATGTTGCTCTAGAAATTCCTTTAGATTTTGAATATTCAGATTATAAATCAGCAGAAAAAGAAATAGATTTAAATGAATTTGCAAATACTAGTTGGAATCAAAATCCAAAAAGAAATTCTTTAATGGTTCATTTTAACAATTTAAAAGTTTTAAGCAAGGCTAAATCTACAGATGATCAAGTTTTAGAGGGTAAAACCATAAAATTAGCCGGATTTGAATATACATCTTACTTGAGCAATAATTGGTTTACTTTTTTAAAAGTAGATGGCGCTTACGATGGTATTAGAGCAGGTTATATGGATGTTTTACTTGGTGGAGGATATCACTTATCAATGAACAGAAATAGAACCAATATTTTAGCGAAATTTGGTATTGGTGCTGGTGGTGGTGGTGGTGTAGATAGTAAAGGTGGATTCTTATTATATCCTGATTTATCTATAGAACAACAATTATTTAAGGACATTTATATCTCTGTTAATAAGGGATATTTATTAACTCCGAATAAGGATTTTTACACCTCTACTTTTGGGATTGGTATTAAATATTATATAGAGAGAAATGGAATAAATACAGACAACACAACTTTTACAAAAGGAAAATTTAAAGGTTTTGAAGTCATCGTAAAACAAGACATGTACTTTAATGCAAAAAGAATGGAAGATCCTACAGAACACATGCATCAAATTTCTTTACAAATAAATTTAGATTTAAATAAAAATGTATATGTTGCAGGTCAAACTTCTTTTGCAAATTTTGGTAATGCAGGCGCTTATGGTGAAGGTTTGGTAGGTGTAGGTTTAAAAATGGATCCTTTATTTAATGATTCTACTTCTTTATTTGCACAACTATTAGGAGGTGCTGCAGGTGGCGGAGGTATTGCTACAGGACAAGGTTTAATTATAAAACCAAGTTTAGGATTCGATTATGAGCTTTCTAAAACCTTAAATTTAAGAGCAGCTGCTGGTTATGTAAAAGCAAAAGGAGGAGAACTAAGCAGCCCGTTTATCAACCTTGGTTTAAAGTATAATATCTCTTTTTTAAAGTTGAAATAATATCGTAAAGACCTTGCATTGCAAGGTCTCTCTCTCTTGGAAACATTGCAATGTCTCTATGATTAAAATCAAATTAAACATCAATCAAAAAATTGGACAAATTTAAAAATAAATACCGCGTTTCCTCTACCCGTTTGCAATCTTGGGATTATAGGAATAATGGTGCGTATTTTATAACAATTTGTACCGCCAATCGAAAACATTTATTTGGTGAAATTGTAAAAAAATTGCCCAGCAATTTACCTACAATGCAATTAAATGAAATAGGAAAATTGGCAGAAAAATATTGGTTAGAAATCCCTCAACATTTTCCATTTGTGGAACTGGGTAATTTTGTGATAATGCCCAATCATACCCATAGAATTCTAATTATTGACAAACAAATTATTGACAAACAAATTGAAACGTTGCAGTGCAACGTTTCTACGGGGGATAAAAATATTGGTGCCAAAAATGAACAAATGGCAAAAATTTCACCAAAACCCGGTTATATTTCTACCATTATACGATCTTATAAATCTGTTGTATCAAAAAATGCTCGAAAAATTGACCAATATTTTGGTTGGCAATCTCGTTTTCATGATCATATTATTTGCAATAATATCTCTTTCAATAAAGTTCAGAATTACATTACAAACAACCCTTTAATGTGGAATGAAGATAAATTTTATAAATAATTTAATCGTCAAATACGTTAGTTGCATTGCTAACTAAATATTTTCTTTTAAATAATTTACAACAAAATCAATTTCTTGTTTTGTAGTGTATTTAGAAAAAGAAAAACGAACCGAAGTTTTATCTGCATCTATATCGTTTAAAATTTCTTTTAAAACATGCGAACCTTTATTGCTACCACTTTGGCAAGCACTTCCACCAGAAATAGCAATTCCTGCCATATCTAAACTGAATAAAAGCATGTCGTTGATAAAAGGAAAACGTAAATTTAAAATGGTATAACTACTTTTTTCTATGTCTGATGAAAGTCCGTTAAACTCAATATCTTTTGAAAGTCCTTTTAATTCTGATATAAAATACTCTTTTACCCCCCCTATTTCTTTTTGATCTTTTTTCAGATTAGAAACAGCTAATTCTAATGCTTTTTCCATGCCCAAAATAGCATGAACATTTTCGGTACTAGACCTTGCTCCCATTTCTTGTTCTCCTCCATGAAGCATTGGTAAAATTCCAAATCCTTTTCTAAAAAAAGCAAACCCTACTCCTTTTGGTCCGTGAAACTTATGCGCACTCGCTACCATAAAGTCTAAGGATGTTTTCTGTAAATCAATATTATAATGTCCTATCGCTTGTACGGTATCCGAATGAAATAATGCATTATTTTTTTTACAAATCCCTGCAACTGCATCAATATCTAAAATGTTACCAATTTCATTATTAACCAACATTAAACTTACCAGTGTCTTGTCTTCTGATCCTGATAAAAGTTGCTCTAGATGAACAATATCCACAGATCCAAATTCATCAAGGTTTACATAATCGACAAGTATGTTATGATTTTTTTCTAAATGAAAACACGTATGTAAAACGGCATGATGCTCTATTTTCGTCGTAATAATTCTTTTAACACCGAGGTTAAAAACAGCATTGTGCAATATTAAATTATCTGCTTCTGTACCACCAGCAGTAAAAATAATTTCGCTGGCCGTTACATTAAAATGCTTTGCTATATTTTTTCTTGCAGTTTCTACGGCAGATTTTGCTTTTCTACCAAATTGATGAATAGATGATGGATTACCATAATTACCTTTCATAGATGTATGCATTACCTCTATAACTTGGTCATCTATTTGTGTGGTTGCTGCGTTATCTAAATAAACAGTTTTCATAACTTAAAATTAAATAGGGTTTTGAAAAATATAAACTTCTGTAGCTCCTAAGCCATATTTCTTGTAAGAAGCATCGTAAAATTTTACAGGATATTTATTTAATAATCTTAAAAGTTCAGATCTTAAAACACCTTCTCCAACTCCATGTATAAAAACAACCTTAGCAATTCTTTTAGATATGGCAAACTCAATTTTACTTTTTGCAGTATCTAATTGTAGGTTTAACATGTCGTAATTATCCATGTTTCTTGTAGACTTCGTCAGTTTACTAATGTGTAAATCGACTTCTAAAATAACTTCTTTCTTTTCTTTTTTAAATAAACTTTTCTTTGGTTTATTCTGTGCAATCTTATCTTTTAAAAGTGAATTATTAATATCACTAAACTTAGATAACTCATGCTGTTCAACATCAATTCGTACTAATTCTGATGCATTGAATTTAAAAATCATACCATCGGTAGTTTCCACAGAAATTTCAGCACCATTAATACCGATGACTTTTCCTTTTAGAACATCATCTAAAACAGCTACTTTATTTCCAATTTTTAAACTCATTCTATATTTTGACTTAATTTTATTATCGTTTTTTTAGAAAGTATATTTATTACAAAAGTAACAAGCTGAAAAAGTTTTCTCTCTAAAATAGTTATAAATTCTGATTCCTTAACACGTTAAGTAAGACACTAAAACAAGTTCAGTAAATCTGGAGTTCATCACAGTAAGCAATCGCCTCTTTTTTATAAACTTTTTAATTTATCACCAAAAAGTAATAATAGTATAATTGGAACACCTAATGCTATTACTAAAATCTTATTTGTTTCAAATAAAGACGGATTTAGCAACAATGTAATTGCAAAACCTCCAATTGCTCCACCTAAATGTGCAGAATGCCCAACGTTACCCAATTGCTTTTTCATTCCGTAAATTGAATACAATAAATACCCAACTCCAAAAATATAACCAGGAATTGGTATTGGAATAAAAAACAAATACAATTCCATTGCAGGATATAAAAGTATCGAAGCATACACAATACCAGAAACGGCTCCAGAAGCTCCTACAGCACTATAATAAGGTTCATCCTTATGATATTTAAGTGAATACAAACTACCTGATAATAAACTTCCAAAATAGATTACTAAAAAACCTGGAATCCCTAGAATCTGAGCAACAATATCTCCAAAAAGATATAAAGCATACATATTAAAACCTAAATGCAGCCAGTCTACATGTAAAAAACCAGAAGTTAAGGTTCTTATTTTTTCACCAGATAAAACTTTACCTACTTGAAACTTATATTTATCTAAAAAAGAGTAATCATTAAACCCTTTCATAGACACCAAAACATTGGCAATAATCAGTATTAATACTGCTTGATTTATATTGTTCATCATAAAGCAAAATTACTGAAATCTGATTTACTAATGCTACTCCATTTTAAATTTATATCCGATATTTGCATACTTAAAATAATACTCCATGCATTTAATTGTTTTTAGTCTTATATACCCGTTTATTTGGTTGATTTCTAAACTCCCTATGAAGATATTATACATAATTTCGGATGGACTATATCTCTTAAATTATTACATTATTGGCTATAGAAAAAAAGTAGTTTTAGAGAATTTACATTTGGCTTTTCCTGAAAAAAGTGAGAAAGAAATTATAAAAATTAGTAAAGGTTTTCTTAAACATTTAACCGATTTTATTGTAGAAAGTATAAAGACATTTACAATTTCTGAAAAAGAAATTTCTAAAAGAATAAAATATAAAAACATTGATTTACTAAAAGAGGTTGCTAAAAATGGAAAAAGTATTTCTTTAGTTGGAATTCATCAAGCAAACTGGGAATGGCTTACAGGCTTACCTTTACAAATTAAAAAACCAGATTTTTATGCTGCGTATACCAAAGTACAAAATAAGCACTTCGAAAAAGTAATTAAAATGTCTCGTTCAAAATTTGGTGGAACCCTATATAGAACCTCTGATACTATTAGAAATCTTCATAGAAATTTTGTAAATAAAAAACAAGGTATTTATATTTTGTTAAGCGATCAATCTCCACAAATAAAGAATACTCATTATTGGGCTGAATTTATGGGGATAAAAGTACCTATTCATACTGGTGCAGAAACTCTAGCTAAAAGATACGATATGTCTTTTGTATACTGGACGACCAGAAAAATTAAAAGAGGTTATTATGAAGTTGAATTTGAATTGATTACAGAAAACCCAAAAGAGTATAAAAATTACGAACTTACAGATAAATTTATTGAAATAACAGAAAGAAATATTAGAAATCAACCTGAAGTTTATTTATGGTCTCATAAACGTTTTAAACATAGGAATAAAGTTCCGATATTACCATCATAAATAACAACTATATGCAATTATTAAGTTTTGTACTTACATATCCATTAATTTTACTACTCTCTGTATTACCGATGAGAGTTTTATATATTATTTCGGACTTTTTTTTCTTTCTAGTATATTATGTTTTTCGCTACAGAAAAGAAGTCGTTTTAGCAAACCTACATCTTGCCTTCCCTGAAAAATCGGAAGATGAAATAGCATTAATTTCTAAAAAATTCTTTAAACATTTTACTGATTTAGTTGTAGAAAGCGTCAAATATTTTTCCATTAGTGAGAAAGAGATACAAAAACGTTACAAATTTCTAAACCCAGAATTAGTAGATAATTATAGTAAGAAGAAAAAAGGTATTATAATTGTTGGAGCACATCAAGCAAACTGGGAATGGTCTACAAGTATGCCACTTGCTTTAGAAACAACCATTTTAGGCGCATACACTAAAATACAAAACAAGTATTACGAAAAAGCTATTAAAAAGAGTAGAAAGCGTTTTGGTATTGATGGTTATAAAACCTCTGAAACAATTCTTAATATTCAAAAAAATATTGATAATAAGCTTCAAGCTGCTTATATTTTACTAAGTGACCAATCTCCACAACCGCACAAAACATATTATTGGAGCAAGTTTTTTGGTGTAAAAGTACCCATACATACGGGTGCAGAAATGCTTGCAAAAAAATTCGACTTTGTTGTAATTAACTATGTGGCAAGAAAAGTAAAAAGAGGATATTATGAAGTTGAATTTCAATTAATAACCGAAACTCCTAAAGATTTTGATGATTATCAAATTACGGATAAATACACCAAAATAACAGAAGAAAATATAAGACTACAACCAGAGTTATACTTATGGTCTCACAAACGTTTTAAACATAGTGATAAAGTACCAAAAGAGTTTTTATAAATCTTTTGGCACTTTCTTTTTTTTTAAATTCTTAAAGGTGAAACCTTCCTCCAATAAGTATATTTCTTTGGAAAAAAGTAAAACTTTGAGAAGCTCCATCGTTTGGATTATAAGTCGTTTTAACATCTGGCATATAAATATAACCAAACTTTAAATCTGATTGTATATAGAAATATTTAAAGAACGTTAAATTAAGACCTACAACAGCTGAAGTACCGTAACCAGCAATATGAAACTCATCATGTCTTTCTTGATCAAATAACTTTATATCTGTTCTTGGATACAAAATTCCTGCTCCTAAACCTTCCGTAAGGTTTATTTGAAAGTTCTTATGGTTTAAACCAATTAAATGACCAATTTCATCAAATCTTCTAAACTCAACATTTACATAATTTAAACCATCGGTATGTTCTAGCTGTAAAAAATCTTCAGATAATATTTGATTATCATTATTATAAACACCATCAAATGGAGTTCCTGCATTTATCTCTCCATCAATTTTTACCGTTTGATCTGCAACCATTACATATTTCATGTGGTCTACACCTATAGAAATTGTATAATTTTCTTTTAAAAAATACCCTATTCTATAATTGTTTTGAGGAATGGTAATTCTACCCGGATTTAAATAATCATTAAAACTAAATGGCGTTTGCCTGTCTTTTGCTTTTACATTGCGTAAAGTAAAATCATAACTACCATTATCTCCAGTAAAGTGAATATCAGAATCAGAGTAATTAGCCCTATTCCATCCCCAATAAAAAAAGAATTTTCCTTTATTAGTTATTTTCTCTACATTTTTTAAATTATCAATATTTTCTGTACTATTTTCTTGTGAAAAAGAACAGATGCTCATTAATAAAAATGAACCTATAATTACTTTTGTTTTCAAAATACTATGCTATTATTGCTTTAATTTCATTGATAAATCTTACAGCTAAGTCGTCTGCAGCTTGCTGAGATTTTGCTTCTGTGTAGATTCTAATAATTGGCTCTGTATTCGATTTTCTTAAGTGAATCCATTCGTCAGCAAAATCAATTTTTACACCATCTATGGTATTTACATCTTCGTTCGAATAGGTAGAAGCCATTGTTTCTAAAATCTTGTCAACATCTATTTCTGGCGTTAACTGAATTTTATTTTTACTCATAAAATAACTTGGGTACGAATCTCTTAATTCTTTACAAGATATTTTCTTATTTGCTAAATGCGATAAAAACAAAGCAACTCCTACTAGAGAATCTCTACCATAATGAGATGCAGGATAAATGATTCCACCATTTCCTTCTCCTCCAATTACTGTATTGGTTTCTTTCATTTTGATAACCACATTTACTTCTCCAACTGCTGAAGCTGTATACGTTCCTCCATGCTTTTCTGTTACATCTCTTAATGCTCTAGAAGATGATAAATTAGAAACCGTGTTTCCACCACCTAATTTCCCTAAAACATAATCTGCACAAGCAACTAAAGTATATTCTTCTCCGAACATAGAACCGTCTTCAGAAATTAAAGCCAAACGATCTACATCTGGATCTACTACAATTCCGAAATCTGCTTTTTTCTTTACCACCAATTCAGAGATATCTGTTAAGTGTTCTTTTAAAGGTTCTGGATTGTGAGGAAACTCACCATTTGGAGTACAATATAATTCTATACATTTAACACCTAATTTCTTTAATAAAGCAGGAATAAAAATTCCTCCTGTAGAATTTACACCATCTACAACTACTTTAAATTTTGCTTTTTTAATCGCTTTAACATCTACTAAATCTAGATTTAAAACCTCTTTAATATGTTTTTTTAAGTATTTTTTATTCTTTTTATAAGAACCTAAATCATCTACTTCTGCAAATGAAAAATCTTCACTTTCTGCTAAAGCTAAAATTTTTTCTCCTTCTGCTCCGTTTAAGAATTCTCCTTTTTCATTTAATAATTTTAAAGCATTCCATTGTTTTGGATTGTGAGATGCTGTTAAAATAATTCCTCCATCCGCTTTTTCTAAAGGAACAGCAACTTCTACCGTTGGTGTTGTAGATAAACCTAAATCAATTACATCGATTCCTAACCCTACTAAAGTATTAGCTACTAAACTAGAAATCATTTTACCAGAAATACGAGCATCTCTACCAACTACTACTTTTATTTTTTTCTTACCAGAATTTCTTGCCTTAATAAATGCTCCGTAAGCAGAAGCAAATTTTACAGCGTCTATTGGTGTTAAATTATCAGCAGTTTTTCCGCCAATGGTTCCTCTAATTCCTGAAATTGATTTTATTAATGTCATATTTTTTATTGTCTTTTTAAGCGGAACAAATATAAATTATTATAAATAATAAGCCTTTTTTATTGAGGCTTTTTTTATAAATGATAAACACCTAATGTGTTTCTAAAAGCATTAGGAGTTTCCTTAAAATAACGTTTAAACGCTGCACTAAAATGAGTTGCATTTTTATAACCAACCTGTTCCGAAATTTCATAAATAGGAATTTGTGTTGTTTTTAATAACTTTTTAGCTTTTTTCATTTTTTCTTCATGATAGAATTCATTTAGTGTAGTATCAAAAATTTTCTTAAATTTTGTTTTTAATAAATTTTCATTCAAGCCAAACTGAAGTGATAATTGACTTAATGAATAATTTTTATCTAAATTGTTTTTTAAAAATAACCTTACCTTATAAAGTGTTTTTAGTAATTTATCACTTTTTACAGGTGTTTGATTCGAATTTATATTCTTATAATTATTTATTTGACTTGCTAAAATTTCTAAAATTTTAGCTTCCAATAAAATTTTAAAAGAAATCTCTTCTGAATACTTTAGCTCCAGGTTTGATAATAATATTATTATATCTTCTGTAATTGGAATAATGAGATCCTTATCTGTAATCTTTTTATAAATTAATCCTTTATTTAATCCATGTTGATCTAAAAACTCATTTGATAGTTTTATTTCAACCTCTCTGTATGGTTTACTTTTTGTTATTCTGTAAAAACCATCAAAACTTTTAATGAATGCCATATAAGACTCTTGACTTTCATATAAAATATCATCGCTACTATTATCAAATGACATTATTTTTTCTCCTTCTATAAGGAAGGACAATTGTAATCTTCTTTCTTCAATTTTCTCTAAAACAACTAAGTCTGAACTTAATAAAAAATTACTAATTAATATAGACATACAATTAAATTGTAATTCGATAATTGATCCAACACCAAATTCTTGTAAAATTTCATATTCGATACAGAGAAAACCACAATATTTATTCTTAGATTTTTCAACAGCTATCTTATTAATAAAATTTGATTTTAGAGCTTCTAAATCCAAAATTTTACAATTTTCAAAATCACGTCTTTTTTTATTCTGCATGCGTCTTTTTAAATTCTATTACTTGTTTACATTTGTGGTAAATTTATTTAGACTAAATACAAATAACAAATAAAAATGATAAAAAAATTAATAATTTTAGTAATACTATTTTCTACATCACTAATAAGTGCTCAAAAAGGATCTATTACAGGTAAAATTGTAACACAAAAAAACAGCCCAATTTCTAATGTTAACATAATAATAAAAAAGACAAATAAAGGAACTATAAGTAATCATTCAGGAGCATTTAAAATAGAGAATGTACAATCCGGTAATTATAATTTATCAATTACATATATTGGTTACAAATCAAAACTGATTCCTTTTACAGTTGAAGAGGGGCAAAAATTGAAATTACCAAAAATTATTTTGATTCAAAATCAAGAACAATTAAATCAAATAATTGTTAATAGTAATAAGAAAAACAAATTTTCTACAAAAGAAAGTGTTTATGTCTCTAAAATGCCTTTAGCAGATATAGAAAACCCGCAAGTATATAATTCAATTTCTAGTGAATTATTAAAAGAGCAAGTAGTTACCAATTTAAATGATGCTATTAAAAATGCAACAGGAGTTACCAGATTATGGGAGTCTACTGGGCGTGGAGGTGATGGAGCAGAATATTATTCTTTACGTGGATTTGCAGTACAACCTACATTATTAAATGGGTTACCTGGATTAAATAATGGAGGTTTAGATCCTTCAAATATTGAACGAATTGAAGTTATTAAAGGTCCGTCAGGAACACTTTATGGAAGTAGTTTAATTTCGTATGGAGGATTAATCAATGTAGTAACAAAACAACCTTATGAAACTTTTGGAGGAGAAATATCATATACTTCCGGGACCTATGGGTTAAATAGAGTTACGGCAGATATAAACACTCCACTTGGAGATAGTAATGATACTTTTTTAAGAATTAATACTGCCTATCATACTGAAAACAGCTTTCAAGATGCGGGTATGAATAACTCTTTTTATTTTGCACCTTCTCTAAAATTTATTGCAAATGAAAAATTAAGTTTTATTGTAAATACAGAAATATTAAAAAGAAAATCTGTAAATGCACCTATGCTTTTTTTAAGTGGTTCTACAGCTATATTGGATAACAATATTGATATTTTTGAGAAAAACTACAAAAATTCATTTACAAGTAACAATTTATCTATTGAGAACCCTACATTTAACTTACAAGCTCAAGCACTTTACAAATTATCAGATACTTGGACTTCTCAAACTGTATTTTCTACAGGTAAAACTACTGCAGACGGTTACTACTCTTATTTATGGGGTTCTACTGATGGAAATGCCATTAATCATTATATCTCAAAATTAAATAATGAAACAAAAACAATTGATATTCAACAAAATTTTATTGGTGATTTTAAAATCGGTAAATTAAGAAATCGTTTAGTAGTAGGGTTAGATTATTTTAATACTAACTTAAGAAATAATGCTACTGGTTGGAATTTACTTGGGCAAGTAACTCTAGATGATGGACTAAGTACCTCTATTTTATCACAATCTGCTGTAGATAATTTATTAGCAGTTACAAGTGTTTCAAATACTGAAGCAGAACAAGAGACGTATAGTGCTTATTTTTCGGATGTATTAAATTTAACACCTACACTATCTGCAATGGTTAGTTTAAGAGTAGATTTATTTAAAGGAAATGAAGTATATGTTTTTCAAGGTGGAGATGACGAAACAAATGACGACCAAACAGCCTTTTCTCCGAAATTTGGATTAGTATATCAACCTATCAAAGACAAGTTGTCTTTATTTACAAATTATATGAATGGATTCTCTAATGTGTCTCCTCAAGAGGTTTCAGATGCAGATGGTACAAACCCTACTATAAAATCTTTCGATCCAGAAAAAGCAAATCAATTTGAAGTAGGGATGAAAGCAAATTTATTTAAAAACAAATTATCTGCAACGGTAAGTTATTATAACATCAATGTCTCTAACAAATTAATGGCAGATCCAAATAATGTAAACAACACATTACAAGGAGGAGAAGTCGAAAGTAAAGGTCTTGAATTAAGTTTCATTGCAAGCCCAGTTAAAGGATGGAATATTATTACTGGTTTTAGCCATAATAATAGCGAAGTTTTAAAAGAAACAGAAGGAGCGGGTTACTTAGGTTTGAGACCAATAGCAGCAGGTCCAGAAGATTTATTTAATTTTTGGACAAGCTATACTGCTCAATCAGGAAGATTAAAAGGTTTTGGTATTGGTTTTGGAGGAAACTATGCTAGTGAAAACAAAGTTTTTAATAACACTAATACTGGCTCTTTTGAATTACCAAGTTATACAACTTTAAACACTTCTTTATCCTACACCGAAGAGAAGGTAACTGTAATTTTAAAATTAGATAACATTGCAAATAAAAAATATTTTTCTGGATGGAGTACAGTAGCACCTCAAAAATTAAGAAGTATTTCAGCTAGTATGAGATATAGATTTTAAAAGTTAGTTGAGTTAAGTTAATTTTAGTAGTATTTCATTCCTTGTAAAGTATTTGCAAGGGATGAAATTAAAAAAACATTACAATGAAAAAGATATTTTTAACATTCGCATTTATATTAGTTGCAACATTACAAACATTTGCACATTATCTATGGATTGAAACAAATCCAACAGGAGTAATAAATGAAGAACAAGAAGTTAAAGTTTATTTTGGGGAATATAATTATGGGGTTATTGAAAAGGTAAATGGAGAAGCTTTTCATAAAGTAAAAGATTTTACACTTTGGATTGTAGATGCAACAGGAAATAAAAAACAACTAAAAGTTACTGCTAGAGAAAATCATTATTTAGCAAAGTTTACTCCTAAAAATAATGGAACACATACAATTGTTTTAAACAATGATAAAATTGATGTAATCGATTATACTCAATATGATTTCGGAATTTTTAAAACGCATTATAATTCTAGTGCTAAAATACAAATTGGTGAAAAAACTTCTGAAACTATAGCTGACAACAAAAACGGAATTACCGTAAAAGACATTTCTAAATATGAAAATGAAATGAAGTTGCAAGTTTTATATAAAGGAGAAGCTTTAAAAGAAAATGAGGTAAAAATTTATGTTGCAGATTTATGGTCTAAAACCTTAAAGACAGACAAGGGTGGTGTTATATCATTTAAACTTCCTTGGAAATCTAAATACATTTTAGAAACTACTTTTAGTGAAAAAGTTCCTGGAAAATTTAAAGGAAAAGATTATCAATTTATTTGGCATTGTGCAACCTATTGTATTAAATAATTTTTAAGCTAAACATCATTACAACTCTGAAGATAAATTGTTTTCAGAGTTGTTTTCATTTAAAAAAATATGGTTTCTATAACTACTTTTATTATATTTCTATCTTTTTATTTATTTTATAATACATCTAAAAAAACTGTAAAATACGATCCTAAAAAATCAAATATTTGGATAGATAAAAACATTCAATTAACTAAAAAAATAGCTTTTATATTATTAATTATTTCAATAATATTAAACATATACTTATTTGGTTTTGGAGCAGGAATTTTAATCTTTTTTGTCATTCTAATGACATTAGGAGGTTTAATTATTCTTCTATTTCCAATGGGTTATTTAAATTACAAAAGTGTTTTTTATTGTTTTCTAGTATTTTTAATATTTGAACTTTTCATCTTTTAATTTATGCCAGCAAATCCAAAATACTTATCATCTAATTGGCAACGTTTCGCTAAAATTACTGCTGGATTTTTAGGTGGTTATTTCGTTACAATATCATTTCATTTAGCAATCTCATTTATTTTTAATCATGTAAATGTTATAATTACATCAACTTATACAGGTTTTATTCTTTGGGCTGTATTAATGATTCTAGCTTTTCTCGCAAAAAATGGATGGAAAGTTTGGGGTATTTATTTACTATTAACAATTCTATTTTCAATGATTATTTATGTTGGTAAAATTTACAATCCTATTATTTCTTAAAAATGAAAAACAGAACTTATAATATCATTTTTCACACACATACAGTTAGCGGAATTGTAATAAGTGTTGTGCTTTATATCATTTTCTTTGCTGGTTCATTTTCGTTTTTTAGAGATGAAATTGTAAACTGGGAAAGAAATCAATCTGTAGAAATTACTGATGATATTCAATTAGACTTTGATGAAACGCTAGATTCTTTACATAAAAAATACAATCTTAATGGTAGAGATATAGAACTTAAAAAATATTATATAGAACAACGAGTAGCCGTTTCTATGTCTGCTTCAAAAGACACCTTAAATTCTGAAAAATTAGAAGGTGCAAAATTTTTCTATATTGACACAAAAAACAAAACAGAGCACACCTATAATAATTCCTATACTCTAGGTGAATTTTTATATCGTTTACATTTTTTGGCTCAAATCTACTACCCTATTGGATATTATCTTGCTGGTTTTGTTGCCATCTTTTTCTTATTTGCAATTATTACAGGAGTTATTATTCATTGGAAAAAAATGATTGCTAATTTTTATGTTTTTAGACCTTTAGCAAAACTAAAAACGATGTGGACAGATGCACACACGGCGCTAGGTCTTATAGGTTTACCATTTCAGTTTGTATATGCTGTAACTGGTGCTTTTTTTATGATTAAACTACTTTTAGTAGCTCCTAGTGTTTTTGTTTTATATGATGGAGATAGTGCTCAATTATATGAAGATTTAGAATATACTCATCCTCAATATCAATTTAACAATAAAACAATTTCTTCTGACTTTAGTGTAAATTCATATGTAGAAACAACTAAAAAATTATGGAATGACTTTAATGTCATAGAAATTCATGTTTTTAATTATAAAGATGAAAATATGCATGTTTTAGTAAATGGTCATATAGATTACACTTCTAAATTTAATGGAGTTGGAGAAGCCATTTTTAATGTAAAAACTGGTGAAATCGTTTCTAAAAAAAATCCAATAACAGAAACTTCTTATTTAGATGGGGTAAAAAATGTGTTGTTTAGAATTCATTATGGAGATTATGGTGGAATTCCTTTAAAACTGATTAGCTTTATTTTAGGATTGGTTTCTTGTTTTGTTATTATTTCTGGGGTAATGATTTGGTTAATTGCAAGAGACAAAAAAAATGTTCCTGATAAAAAACGTCGATTTAATGAACGTGTTGTAAGAATTTATTTAGCAATTTGTTTAAGTATGTATCCAATAACAGCATTATCTTTTATTGCTGTAAAAGTATATCAACCAACAAGTTCTTCTTTTATTTATAACTTCTATTTTATTGGTTGGTTATTATTAACCCTCTTTTTTATCATAAAAAAAGATTTTCACTTTATAAATAAATACACGTTACTTTCGGGTAGTATTATTGGGTTTTTCATTCCTGTTTCTAACGGGATAATGACTGGTAACTGGTTTTGGAATTCGTTTAGCAATCAACTGTTTCAGCTTTTATTTATAGATGTTTTCTGGCTTGTTCTAGCATCATTAACACTTTGGATATCCTTAAAATTAAAAAAAATATAAAAAATTATCAATCTCACCCCAAGTGTACGAGGTATTCTTCCGGATTAAATGTTTTTCATTTCTAGACAAGGCTCGGGAATTGCCCTCTTGACTATCTCCCTGTGATTAAAAATGATTAATCTTTAATAATTCTTGAAATTTGGCAAGAAGATTACGTTAAGAGGTAAATAGAAAATCATTTTTTGAAGGATGAACAAAATATTGAAATATAAAAACCCGACCTTTTTGGGGAATGCCCAGAAAAGAGTTGGCAGTGTTCAGTATTCAAAAAATATTTTTTTTGAATACTGGAAACCTACAAAATTCTTAGAAATTTTAAAGCACAAAAAAAGCCGATACAAATTGTATCGGCTTTTAAAATATATTAGAAATGTAAATGATTATTTACCTTCTTCCATTTTTTTCTTTAATGCTGCAAGACCACCAATATCTCCTAAGGTAGTTTTTTCTGCGTCTGCTGCTTTCTTAACGGCAACTTTCACATTTCTTTTCTCTTGCTCTTTAAATAAAGATGTATGAGAAACAACAACTCTTCTGTATTCTTTAGAGAATTCTAAAACTACAAATTCGATTTTGTCTCCTTTTTCTAATTTAGAACCATCTTCTTTTTCTAAGAATCTTGTAGGTGCAAATCCTTCTACGCCATCAGCGAAAGTTACAACTGCTCCTTTATCATTCTTTTCTTTGATTGTTCCTTCATGTTTAGAACCGATTGCATACGTAGCTTCATGTGCATCCCAAGGGTTATCTTGTGTTTGCTTATGACCTAAGTTTAACTTTCTGTTCTCTACATCTAATTCTAATACTTGTACTTCTAGTTTATCACCAACAGTTACAAAATCTGATGGATGCTTCACTTTCTTAGTCCAAGATAAGTCTGAGATATAAACTAAACCATCAATACCTTCTTCTAATTCTACGAATACACCAAAGTTAGTATAGTTACGAACTGTACCAGTGTGAGTAGAACCTACAGGATATTTAGTAGTAATATCTGTCCAAGGATCTGGGTGTAATTGTTTGATACCTAAAGACATTTTACGGTCTTCACGGTCTAAAGTTAAAATTTGAGCTTCAACTTTATCTCCAACTTTTACGAAATCTTGTGCAGAACGTAAGTGAGTTGACCAAGACATTTCAGAAACGTGAATTAACCCTTCTACTCCTTGTTCTACTTCTACAAACGCACCATAATCAGCTAAAACAACAACTTCACCATTTACTTTATCACCAACTTTTAATTCGTTGTTTAAAGCTTCCCAAGGATGAGCAGATAATTGTTTTAATCCTAATTGAATTCTAGATTTGTTATCATCAAAGTCTAAAATTACAACGTTTAATTTTTGATCTAATTCTACAACCTCATTTGGATGATTGATTCTAGACCAAGATAAATCAGTAATATGTACTAATCCGTCTACACCACCTAAATCAACAAAGACACCATAAGAAGTAATATTTTTAACAATACCTTCTAATACTTGTCCTTTTTCTAATTGACCAATAATTTCTTTTTTCTGTAATTCAATATCAGCTTCAATAAGAGCTTTATGAGATACAACAACGTTTTTAAATTCGTGGTTGATTTTAACAACTTTGAATTCCATTGTTTTCTCAACATACTGATCGTAATCTCTAATTGGCTTAACGTCAATTTGAGATCCTGGTAAGAATGCTTCAATTCCGAAAACATCTACAATCATACCACCTCTAGTTCTACATTTAACGAAACCGTTAACTACTTCACCAGTTTCATGAGCATTGTTAACACGTTCCCATGCTTTAATAACTCTTGCTTTTTTGTGAGATAATACTAATTGACCAGAAGAATCTTCTCTTTTGTCAACTAATACTTCTACAGTATCTCCTTCTTTTAAACCTTGGTTGTAACGAAATTCGTTTAAAGAAATAACTCCTTCAGATTTAGAATTGATATCGATGATTGCATCTCTATCAGTAATTCTGATTACAGTTCCTTCAATTACGTCACGCTCGTTTACAAAACCTACAGTTCCTTCTAACGCTTTTTCAAATGCTTGTAATTTTTCTTCATCAACAGCTTCAATACCTTGTTCGTATTTGTGCCAGTTAAAATCAGCTAAAAATTGTGTTGGATCTACAGCTGGAGTCGCTGTTGCTTGTACTTCAGTAGCAGCTACCTGCTCTTCAGTGTTTTTTGTTTCTTCAGACATTTCTGAATAATAATTTTGTATCTTATTGTTTATCAGATTTTAACGATATAAACGCAAAGAGTTGTTTTTATAAATTGTTTTAAATATTCCTTTTATAAATCTGTTCTCGTAAAAAGGAGTGCAAATTTACAAAAATGTTTTGATTTATAACACTTTACAATTAATTTATTATTCCTTTTATTGTTGATATACAAAAAACTACCTTTGCACCCTTAAAACCTTTTAGGTAGATTTTAATGAAGATGGATAAAAATACAAAAGATTTAGTAGATAAAGGAATAATGCTTCCGTTAATGGAAGAGTTCTATACCATACAAGGAGAAGGTGCTCATACAGGTACTGCCGCTTATTTTATTAGAGTTGGTGGTTGCGATGTGGGTTGCCATTGGTGCGATGTTAAAGAAAGTTGGAACGCAGAATTGCACCCACCTACTTTAGCAGATACTATTGTAGATAACGTTAAAAAATATGCTAATACCGTTGTTATAACTGGTGGTGAGCCTTTAATGTGGTCTATGGATTATATTACAGAAAACCTTCAGAAAAACAATATTAGAACGCATATAGAAACTTCTGGAGCGTATTCTTTTTCGGGAAAATGGAATTGGTTTTGCCTTTCGCCTAAGAAAACAAAAATGCCTCTAGCCGAATGTTATCCTGAAGCAGATGAGTTAAAAATGATTATTCATAACAAATCTGATTTTGATTTTGCAGAGCAAGAAGCCGCTAAGGTCGGTGCTAAATGTCAGCTTTATTTACAGCCAGAATGGAGTAAAAAAGAAAAGATGACTGCAGAAATTGTAGATTATGTAATGAAAAATCCAAAATGGAAAATTTCTTTACAAACACATAAATACCTGAATATTCCATAATATTCAGGTATTTTATACTTTTATTAGAAGCTATTTCCTGCTTTCACTACTCGCTTTTCTTATCCTAAAAAGGAATAAAAAAGAGCTCAAACAATAAGCATGTCTTGATCTTTCCGAAAGGTTCAATCAGGGCTAGACTATTTTGTAAACTTTGTACTATCCCTCGATTCTTCTATCTACTATAGAACAAATACGATCAAACTGTTCGTTAATTCCCATATCAGAATTATCAAACTCAATAGCGTCTTTTGCTTTCATTAAAGGAGAATCTTTTCTGGTAGAATCTATTCTATCTCTTTCTTCTACATTAAAAAGTATGTCTTTAAAATCTACTTTATCACCTCTATCAATCAATTCTTTATAACGTCTTGTTGCTCTCTTGTCTGCAGAAGCCGTCATAAACAACTTTAATTCAGCATCCGGAAAAACAACTGTACCAATGTCTCTACCGTCCATAACAATACCGCTATTTTTTCCCATCAGTTGCTGTTCGGCTACTAACTTTTTTCTTACTTCAGAAATAGCAGCAACTTTACTAACCAATTGAGAAACGGCTAAAGTTCTAATCTCTTTTTCTACATTCTCAGCATTTAAAAACATTTCAGCAAAACCTAAATCTTCATTAAATTTAAATGTAAGAGAAATATGTTTTAGGTTTAAAATAAGTCCTTTTTCATCTAAATGAGTTTTACTCACAAAATTATTGTTCATTGCAAATAAGGTAACTGCTCTATACATTGCACCTGTATCTACATAAATATAATTGTACTTTTTTGCTACTAATTTAGCAATGGTACTTTTCCCTGTTGATGAAAAACCATCAATAGCTATTATAATTTTTTTATTCATATTACCTTCTACTATCTAAATCTATTAATAAACTAAAAGTACTTGCATTTGCTGCTGAATGAAATTTAGAATACGCATAATTAAACTTTAATCTGTTCATTTGAATTCCGAATCCATAAGAGAAACCACTAAAAGTTCTAGCGTTTTGTAATTTTAATTCCGCTGCTCTTCTAAAATTATATCCCAATCTTAAATTAATTAAACTCTCAGGGAACAATTCACCTCCAATAACAAAATGTCTAAAAGTATTTCCTAAAAAGCCTACATCTTCATTCGTAACATTGCCTTCCAAATCGGTTGTTTGATCAGACGGATTCGCTACAGAAATATCCCATTTTTGTAAATTATCAATGGTCGCATACCATTTTAAAGGTACGTGTTCTAATTTATAAGAACCTCCTAATGCAACTTTAAACGGCATTTTTTCTTTTACACCATTATATGTTTGTATTTGAGCGCCTATATTTCTGGCAACTAAAGTAAATGTATATGGTTTATAAGGGCTATTATATAAAATTGCTAAATCTGCAGAAACACCAACAGAACTATAACTATCAATATTAGAATTGATAAACCTCAAATTAGCACCAACAAAAATATTTGATCTTGGTATATTTAGAGCATACCCCGCTGAAACTGCAATATCACTAGCATTAAAATTACCTGTTTCATTTCCTTCCTCATCAGCTCCTATTAAAGAACCATAATCAATATATTTAATACTTCCGTGTATCGTTCCAAATCTTCTAGAAATAGTTTTTGCAAATGCTAAAGAACCAATGTTTATACCAGCTAAGTAACTCGTGTAATTTGCAGATAATTTATTATCAATTTCAACACTTATCACAGAAGGATTCCAAATTGGCTGGTTAACATCATCTAAAAGTGTTAAAACTTCACCACCTAAAGCTACTTGTCTCGCAGAAGTAGAAATATTTAAAAACTGATACACTTCTTCTCCTCCAACTTGAGCAGTTAAGGAGATAGAAAAAAATAAAATAGAAATAAAAAATAATTTTATCATTAACTAATTTAGTTTCAATTTACAAATATACTTTATAACGTAGTAGCATCATAAAAATTACTATTTAAAACTATAAAATATTTTCATATAAATGTCATTATAAAATAATCCTGAATATTATTCTTGAGAAATATTTATAATTTCATCATAATTAATATTAAGATTCAACAGACATATAAAGCTAATAAGTTCCTACCTCCTATTTTCTAAAAATATAATTATACATGGTTTTGTCTTAAAAAGGCACTTCAAAAAGTATAAAATTGAATCTTCCGCTTATTCTGAATACATATTAGATACAAAGGCCATTGGCTATCGAAATCCTTTAGATTCATTATTTTTATTGTAATTTTGTCGATACAACTGTTTTTCTACATTTATTGTTTCTTATTAGCTTTATCTTGACTACAAATTAAAGTTTACCTCTTGAAAACAGTATTAAACAGACCACTAAATTAATCAACCTATATATTTTAAGAAAACTACAATATGAGTAATTCTTTTAGATCCAAAACCACTTTAGATAAAGGCGTAACTATACCTAGTCTGATTTTTATAATTTCCATTTGTCTAATTTCTGCTATTTTTCCTGAATTTACAGAAACCCTCCTGAATAAGGTTAAAAACTTCATATTTGTTAACTTTAACTGGGTATACGTTTGGTGTGTTACCATATTTGTTATTTTCTTGGTTTATTTAATGTTTAGTAAGTATGGAAATATTAAGCTAGGAAGTAACGATAGCAAGCCAGACTATTCTTTCTTTTCATGGGTTTCAATGCTATTTTCCGCTGGTATGGGAATTGGGTTAATGTATTTTAGTGTAGCAGAACCTATGCAACATTACTCCAATGAAGTATTAATGGGCAACAGTACTATTAGTCCTGCAAAAAATGCTCAGTTATATACTTTTTTCCATTGGGGAATTCATGCCTGGGCTATTTATGGTACTGTAGGATTATCATTATCCTACTTCGCATATAGATACAAACTTCCACTTTCATTACGAAGCTGTTTATATCCAATACTGAAAGATAAGGTTAAAGGAAAATGGGGAAATGCAATTGACGTATTCGCTCTTTGCAGTACCTTTTTTGGAATAACAACCACACTTGGATTTGGTGTTGTTCAAATCAATTCCGGATTAGAAACCCTAAACATAGTACCCGAGAGTAGTTTTATGTATCAGATTATAATAGTAGGCGTATTGGTTTCTATTTCCATTATTTCTGCAGTAACTGGAGTAGATAAAGGTGTTAAAATACTGAGTAATATTAATATTATTAGTGTTGTTATTTTATTATTATTTGTTTTATTTCTAGGCCCAACTGTTTATATAATAAGTAGTTTTACTGAAGGAATGGGAAGTTATATTCATAACTTTTTTAAACTAACATTTAATACACATATTTATGAAGAAGAAACACTGCCCTGGTTTTACGATTGGACCATACTTTACTGGGCATGGTGGATTTCTTGGTCTCCTTATGTAGGCCTTTTTATTGCTAAAATCTCGAAAGGAAGAACTATACGAGAGTTTATTTCAGCAGTATTAATCATACCAACATTATTCAATTTTATTTGGATGTCTGTATTCGGAAATAGCGCTATTTGGTTTGATATTAATGTCGCAAATGGACTACTTAGTGAATTATCTAGTAATCCTGATGCCTTGATGTTTAATTTTTTAGAATACCTTCCATTCACTAAGGTAATTAGTTTGTTAGCTATTTCTATCATTCTTATTTTCTTTGTAACATCTGCAGATTCAGGTATGTTTGTAATGAATAGTATCTCTAGTAAGAACTCACAAAATTCACCCAAATGGCAAACTGCAGGATGGGGAATTCTACTTGCTGTTCTAGCCCTATTTTTGTTAAATGCTGGAGGGCTTGAAGCCTTACAAAGCATGACGCTTATTACAGCACTACCGTTTTCTATAATTATTCTTTTATTTGTGGTGAGCCTTGTAAAAGCACTCGCTATAGATAATGATTATTACAAACGTGATTTTCAAGTAACCCCTTGGTCTGGTTTATTTTGGAAAGAACGTTTAAAACAAATTATTTCATACGATGACCAAAAATCTGTTGATGAATTTATTGAAAACACGGTTAAACCAGCCTTTAAAGAACTTCATCAAGAATTTGTAAATAATGGAATTGAAGCAACTGTTCATTTTTCCGAAAAACCCAAAAGTGTAGAAATCGAAATTAAGTATGATGTCGTTAATAATTTTGTATACGGTGTAAAAAATCAATCAAAATTAGTTTCTCAATATTTAATTGATGAAGACAACCTTGGAGGATTTGAAGAAGATTGTTCATACCTTCCTATAACTTATTTTGGTGATTATAGAAAAGGATATGACGTACGTCTTTTTACTAAAGATGAACTAATTTCTGATGTATTAAAACATTACGAAAGACTTTTAGCTATTATTTCCGAAGAAAAAAATGAAATGTTTATTAGCAGTAATGCTAATAAAAAATAAATCTGTGAGATATTCATCTTTTAAAACAAATGCATCTCTTTAAATACTGAAGTCAAAACAATAATATCGACATAACAATGACTATTACTCACGAAACCATTCAAAGGTTTTGTGAGTAATAGCCATATAAACCTTATTAAGAGATATTCGGCTATCATAAGTTTAAGAAAATAAAAAATCTAGCTTTAGAAATCACTTTTTTCTTATAAAACCACAGTCTAAAAGCTGAATATTTAAAATATAACCTTATTTAACGCTAATTCTATATAAGTAATAACAATGTTAAGTAACATATTTTCTTTTTTTAAGTAAAAGAGGAATATACTATTAAACTTGATATTCTATTTATTAGAAAATAATAAAAATTTCATTTCTAAAGTGTTTTCTAACGACATCATTTTACCGCTTCAATAATCACTCCCATTCTAAAAGTAATATTTACTATATGATTTTCTACTTATTTCAAAAAATTTGAAATAATAAAAGAGAATATACTTCTTCCCCACCAACTTGAGCGTTTAAGAAAAGATAAAAAAAATATTTTTTTTATCTAAATGCAATTATAAACAATCATCAATATTATTCATAAAAACAGGTATATAAAATTAACAATACTTTATATTTAGATATAATAAAAATAAAATACCGCAATAAAGCAACAGTAAATAACTACAAAAATGCAGTAAAAACGCAAAAATGACGCAAAAAAAATAAATAAAATGCAAGATTATTGTAATAAAATGTTAAGTTTGTCTTAACTAATCAATAATAATAACTATGACTAAAAAAATTAAAGTAACACTTCTGGTTTTTTTTACAACTTCATTTTCCGTACTATTTTCACAAAACATAGTTGTGAAAGGTACCGTTGTTGATAAAATTGATACGCCTTTACCAGGGGTTACTATTGTAATTAAAGGGAGTAATAAAGGAACATCTACTGATTTTTATGGAAATTATAATATATCAGTTGCAAAAGGTAAAACGCTAGTTTTCTCTTCTATTGGTTTTCAAAAAAAAGAAGTTGTTGTTAATAGCACAACTGCCAAGGTAGTTTTAGAAGAAGACACTTCTGTTCTTGGTGAAGTTGTTATAACTGCAGAATTTGGTTTAAAACGTGTAAAACGTAGTATCGGTTCTTCAGTTCAGCATGTTGATGGAAAAACTATTGAAGATTCTGGTAGAGAAAATTTTATTACCGCATTAGCAGGTCGAGTTGCTGGTCTTAATGTAGGATCTACAAGTGGAAATCCTGGTGCCTCTACCAATGTGGTTCTTAGAAATATTACCTCTATATCTGGTAATAATCAACCGCTTTATGTAGTGGATGGTATTCCTATGAACAACTCTACTTTTGATCCGAGCGGAATGGCTGGTGGAGAATTCTCTGTACGTGACATGGACTTTTCTTCTAGAGGTAACGATTTTAACCCTGATGATGTAGAATCTATAACAATTTTAAAAGGAGCTGGTGCTGCGGCATTATACGGTTCAGATGCATCTAACGGAGCAATTATTATTACCACTAAAAAAGGTACTGCTGGTAAAGGAACTGTTCGATTTAGTAATTTTCTAAAATTTAGTAACGCATATGGTTATCCAGAAATGCAAGACAAATATTCTAACGGAGCTAAAGGAACAACAAACTACTATTACACAAGTAAATTTGGAGGGTTGTATCCAGAAGACACAAAGGTTTATGATAATCTTGATGCAATACTTCAAACAGGTGTTCAACAACGATACAATGTTTCTGTAGACGGAGGATCTGATAAAGCAACTATTCGTGGTAGTTTTTCGCAATTAAACGAAACTGGTGTTGTAAAAACTACTAAATACAAAAGAACTAATTTAAGTTTATCTGGTAAAGCAGAAGTTACAGATTGGTTAACTTTTGAAGGAGCTTTGCAATATACCAATACAGAAAACAACAAGGTTAGAACAGGTACTTCAGGTCCGTTATATCGCGCTATGTTATGGCCTAGAGTAGATGATATGAGTAATTATCTAGCTGAAGACGGTAGCCATATGAGAACACCTGATTATTACCTTGATGTAGATTTATTAAATCCTCTTTTTGGAATGAATAACAATAAGTATTATGATGAATCAGATAGATTTATCAGTAATATTTCTTTGAATATGACGCCAATGAAAAACACATTTGTTAGAGCGCAAGTTGGTTGGGATGTTGGTATGCAAACCTATGTAACATCTACGCATCCTTATTATGCGTATGATAATGCTGGTGAAGGTAGTTATAACATAACTCAGTCAAATTTTTCTGATCCAACAATTAATATCCTTGGTGGTTATAGTAATACATATTTTGACGACAAATTTTCATTTTCAGGTCAATTAGGATATCACCAAGTAGAAAATGGAGTAACTAGAACTAGTAGTTATGGTAGTAATTTTATTGCAACAGATTTTCAGTCTATCAACAACACAGATCCTTTAACTCAAACATCTAGCCAAAGAAATACTACAAGACGAGTACAAGGAATTTCTGGTTCATTCGAATTTGGATATAATAATTTAGCTTTTATTACTTTAAGAGCAAGAAATGACTGGTCCTCAACATTGCCTGTAGAAAACAACAGTTATTTCTATCCTGCTGTAGAAGGAGCTTTAATTGTATCTGATTTAAATTTCTTAAAAGATAATGAAACTATAAATCATTTTAAACTACGTGGTTCATGGGCTCAAGTAGGTAAAGATGCAAGTCCTTTACAAATAGACCCACAATTAGAAAAAACTAATTTAACAGGTGGAGGCTTCAAATATGGTTACACTGGTCCTAATCCAGAACTTAAGCCAGAAATTACAACTGCAAATGAAATTGGTATAGACTTAGGTTTGTTTAAAAATAGAGTAAAAACAAGTTTCACTTATTTTACAACAGAAAATTCAGATCAGATAGTAAGGGGTTTTAGATTAAGTTATGCAACAGGATTTGTATTAAACACATTAAATGTAGGTACATTTAAAACAAAAGGATGGGAAGCAAATATTGATGTTGATATTATAAGAAATAATGACTTTACTTGGAATTTTGGTATCAATGGATCTCAAGGAACTTCAGAAGTTGTTTCTCTACCAGAAAATGTAACAGAATATTATAATGCCTATACTTGGACTTCTGGAAACATCCGAAATGGTATTATGCAAGGTGAATCAATTTCAACTATAACAGGTAGAGCATACGAACGAAATGATAATGGTGATATATTAATTAGTCCAACTACAGGATTGCCTATCACTGCTAGTGAATGGTCTATTATTGGAGACAGAGAACCAAAATTACGTTTTGGAATGAGTACTAGTTTTAAATATAAAAACTTTAGATTATCTAGTTTATTTGCAGGACGTCTAGGAGCTACTGTTGTAAATGGTACAAAACGAGATATGATGTATAGAGGTAATAGTTGGGAATCAGTAGACTTAAGAGAAAGTGGTCCACAAATATTTAATGGTGTTATTCAAGATGGTAATGAGAATTCAGCTAACCCAACTCAAAATACAATAGCAGTAGATTATAGTATGTATGGCTCTTCTATATTTTCAGGAGGAGACGAAGATTGGCTAGAAAAAGATGTAAACTATTTACGTATGCAAGAATTACGTTTTTCTTACCGTCTAGATGAAGAATTACTTAATAAATCTAAACTTTTTTCTCAAGTGAACCTATATTTTGTAGCAAACGACTTATTTACTTGGACAAATTATTCAGGTATTGATGCTGTGGGTAACTCAGTTTCTGCAGCTGCAGGAGGTACGGGTGGTGAAGGTATTGATATTTGGTCTATTCCAAATCCTCGTAGCTATTCAGTAGGAATCAGTTTAACCTTAAATTAAAAATCATGAAAAATAAATTAATATACATACTTATAGCTTTTTTCAGTTTTACTAGCTGTGAAGAATATCTCGATGTAAATAATAATATAGATGCACCTGCTGAAGTAGAAGGATATTTATACCTAGCAGGAATTACCCAACAATACCAAGGTATTTATTATGATCTAAGAGCAATTGCTCCGATGACACAAATGATGGGTACAAGTAGTTACACAAGTTTTGCTAGCAATTACTATAATTTAGGAAGCGATGCTGGAGGAGAAATTTGGAGAATGACTTATTGGAGTCAAGGTCAAAATCTAGAAAACTTAATCAATCAATCTATAGAAGCAGAAGATTGGACCTTAGCAGGAATTGGTTTAGCAATGAAAGCTTACAGTTGGGATTTATTGACAAAAGTTCATGGAGAAGTACCAATGAATGATGCATTTGTACCTAGTTTACTACAGCATGATTATGATTATCAAAAAGATGTCTACACTCAAGTTCGTGAATGGGCTTATGAAGCTATTGAAATGTTAGAAAAAACTGACGATCAATCATATGGTGATAAATTAACTAATAATGATTTTATTTATGGTGGTGATAAAGAAATGTGGAAGAAATTTTCATACGCAATTATTGTCCGTAATTTAGCTTCTTTAAGTAATAAATCAGACTTTTCAGGAACATATGCTCAAGAATTAATTACTGCAGCAGGTAAATCTTTCCAAAGTCCTAGTGATGATGCTACTGTTTCAGTAGGTGGTGGATCACAATCTGCACCATACAGTAGCTATAATAATTTTTGGGGAACGGCAAGAGGTAATTTAAGTTACAGCTATTTTCAACATGATTATGCAGTACAAGTATTTACAGGTACAGTTCCTAAATATGAGGATGCAACAGGAGATAAAATTCATATTATAAATACTACAAATTATTATCATCCGGTTGAACTTGCAGATAAACAAATTATAACTGATACCTTAACAAATGAATTAGGTCATTATGATCCTAGAGTTGCAGTTAAATTGGCTACAGAAAGTAATCCAACATATTTAAATTTAAATAATACAGACAGTATAAAAGCGTATCAATATTATGGAGGTTCATTTACTGGTAGTACAGGACCTATAGGACAAGCTCCATCATTTTACGGAAGAACCTTATCTTCTCAATACCAAGGTACAGTTCATGATGGTACTGGTAGATGGATTTATAGAGATGATGCACCATATATATTAACCACATACTCTGAAATTCAATTTTGTTTAGCAGAAACCTATTGGAAGTTGGGTCAAAAAACAGATGCTTTTGAAGCTTTCAAAAGAGGTGTTAGTGCAGATATGCAAACAACAGCTCGTTATATAAGTACAGGAAGTGAAGGAAGTGCTAGTGGAGGTGACAAAATTACAACAAGTGTTTTTAATTCACTTGCATCAGAGTACTTAAACGGACCTTATGCTGGAGCATTACCATTAAACGAATTTACATTATCACATATTATGATGCAAAAATGGGTTTCTTTATACCCATGGGGAGCTTCAGAAGCTTGGGTGGATATGCGTAAATATAATTATGATATTGAGTATTCAGGAGATGTTCCTAGCACAGGTAATGGATTTGTACATGCACTAGTAGATCAGAAAAAAGACACCGACGATACTAAAGTTTATAAAGGTTTTTATTTAGCACCTGCACAAGTAGAAGGAAGAAAAGGATCTTATTACACACAAAATGAAGGTTCACCAAGTTACCGAATAAGACCACGATTCAATTCAGAATATATGTGGAATATACCTTCTTTAGAAATACTTAAACCTATTTCAGGAACAGCAGAGAATTATCACACGTCAATTCCATGGTTTGTCTATCCAGGAGATTTACCTCAATAAAGTATATGTTCAACTTAAGAAATCTAAAAAACATGAAAAATATAACTAAAATAGGACTCTTTCTGGTTTGTGTATTTTTAATTACAGCCTGTGAAGAACACGTTGTAGAATATGACACAACAGAAATTGATACCGAAACAACAGCACAATTCCAAATACATTATGTAGTTCCCCTAGCAAGTGGAACCGCAAGCACTATAAATAGGATCGAATTAAATGATGAGTTATTAAGCAATGAAACTTATTCATTACCTATTAATAGCTTTATACCTAGATCTTCTACGGGTGGTAAATTTTATACTACAGAATCTGGATTAATAAATCTAAAACTATATATAGGAGCTGTAGATGATTTAACATTAGTCTATGACAAGAATATTGAAATGCCAGCAGGAAAAACGACTCTAATTGTGCATGATTTTGATAAAGACCCAACTATAGTAGATTATGGAGAATACCCAAAAATAACTACAGAAAACACAGGTGAAACAACATGGATTAAATTTCATAATTCACTTTATGAAACCCCAGGGGTACCCACAACACTAAGACTTCAGTATCAGTATCAATATATTTTAGATAACGATACCGGAGAAAGAAGTGAATGGTTTAATGTTGGAGAACCAGTTTTATTTGGAGAAGCAACAGGATGGGAACCAGTAACAGTAAATAAACGAATAGAAATATCTTCTGGTTATGGATATAACTATTACCGCATTAGAGTAATTGGAGATGATGGATCTGATCAAGGTAGCTTACAAGTTTTT